>JACZQL010000218.1 GCA_022545745.1 Deltaproteobacteria bacterium
AGGTCAGTCGGTTCAGTCGGCCAAAGCGGAGGGGGGAACCGATTGGACGGTCAAAGACGCACTTACATCACTTTCCTTCTGGCTCCTATTTAGTTCCCGCGTGTTGGCGAGCATGGGCAACCAGATTGTCATAACCCATCAAATCGCACATGCCGTGGATGCGGGATTTTCAAAGCTCTTCGCGGCGTCCATCTTCGGGCTCATGGGAGTGGTCAGCATCTTTGGTAGGGTTTTATTTGGCTCCCTTGCCGATCGAATAAGAGGGGAGAGCGTCTTTACTCTGGTGCAGGTCATATCTACACTGGGTATAGCGTCCCTCATGGCTGTACAGGATCAATCTTCCGCGGCGCTTCTCTATGCCTATGCCCTTTTTTACGGCCTGGGGCAGGGTTCCCGCGCCCTGGTCCTTTCAACCATTTCTGCCGACCTCTTTTTGGGAAAGAACTTCGGGGCCATTTATGGGTATTTCACCATGAGCATTGGGGTTGGAGGCGCGTTTGGGGCTTGGCTCGGCGGTTTCATTCACGATACTACCGATAGCTATTTTATCGCCTTTCTCATCGCCATGTTCTGTTTTATCGCTTCTACCATTAACGTATGGCAGGTCAGGAGGTCACCCAAATCCATCGAAGGAAAATGAGTGGGCTCGTCTCTGACGTGTTAAGGGATCAAAGAGTTCAGGATTATAAATTAACTCTTCGATCATTACGGATGGTCTGATGTTTAATCGCTATCGCTTTGAATCCGAGGTTTACGAGTCGCTGGATCGTATCCCTCTAGACGTGCGCATGAAGCTCGATCGCAGGGGGGCCAAAATTTCACTCAAAGACTGGTCGGCCTTTAGCCTGCAAGAGCGGTGGGCCCTCTGCGATCTGCCCGTAGAGGCGGAGGAGGGGAGAGGGGATTTTATTTCCTACCTTCTTGTTCTCGTACGCAAATATAAAGGCGAGGAACTGGAGCTGGTTTCACCACCATCCAATCCCCCCTGGGAGGATTCAGGTCAGGTTCCCCCAGCGGTCCTTGAGCGAAGCAAGGTTCTTGGCAAGCCCGTGTCATCGGAGGAGTGGGCCCAGTGGGATCCATTCCAACGTTATGCGCTCGATAAATTATCAGTTTCAAAAAATGAACCAGAGCAGTTCCGTGAGGCGTTAGAGGAATTTCGTGAAGGAATCGGCATCCCATCTTAGTGCTGTGGTCTTGGCCGGGGGGAAAAGCTCCCGCTTTGGTAGGGACAAGGCAGAGATGGAATTCTCGGGTCAAAGGGTGTTGGACGGTCTGATGGAAATCCTGCGGGAATTTCCCTTCCAGAAGCTTGCAGTGGTGAGTGCTCAAGGGCAGGAGAGAGATTGGCCCGAGCCCATTGTGGCCCTTCAGGACGACCAAGAGGGCCTCGGACCCATGGGAGGCATCGTAACGGCATTAAGGCATCTCCCGGGGGGAATTCTGGTCACCGCCTGTGATATGCCTCTGGTCTCTGGAGCGTTGATCGAGTGGCTTCTGGGTTATTATGACGCTCATGCGGACGCTGTCATTCCACGTCACCCGGGAGGGATCGAACCGCTCCTAGGAATCTACGAGAAGAGTTTCCTTCCCCCCTTGGAGGAGGCCATACAGGCAGGCCGTTATGCGCTTCATTTTATACTCGAGGAGGCCAATGTCCGCTTCGTGGATGTTCCAGAGTCTTTCCCGGCTGAGTTTGCGAACGTGAACACACCACAGGACTACAAACGGATACAGGAAGTGATGGCAAAGAAAACGTGAGTTGGGATGCGTAGGAATCAGTTTGCGAGATTAGCTATCTCAGCTTGATCTTTCCGAACTTTTCTTTGAATTCCTGCCCAATGCTCTTGAGCATGTTGGCTCTTTGGTCGAACAGGCGCTTGGGCTTTCGTGGGGGATGCTTTGCGAGGGCGTAGGCGGCCATGATGGGAAGGCCAATGGTTGAGTCAGTATAGCAGACCACGGAATCCGGCAGTTGCTGCGGGTCGATTTTCCCCCAACTCACCGCTTCACCCGGTGTGGCCCCAGAGAGTCCTCCAGTGTCCACACGGGCGTCGGTTAGCTGAATAAAATAATCGTACCCCTTCTCCTCCAAACCAAGGACCTCTTGGATATGGGGCTCGGTTTGCAAGAGAAAGTTCTTCGGGGAACCCCCACCTAGGATCATGGCGGCACTCCTGCCACCGGCTCTCTTCGCCTCCAGTACGATGGCCGCAGATTCGTTCACGTCCATGGAGACATCGAACTTCATCTTATTTCCTTTCAAGGCCAGGGCGGCCACATTCATGCCGATGGAGCTGTCTCCAGGAGACGAGGTGTAAATGGGAACCCCGTATTGGTAGGCCGCAACCAAAAGGGACCTTTTCTCTGTTCCCAGGACCGTCTCCCGCTCTGTGAGGTATTTGCCCACGAGATGGTGAAATTCTGAGGTGCTCATCTCTTTTTGAAATTCGGGGGCCGCTACGATCTTGCGAAAGAACTCATCTGTGGAAATCAGGATGTCATAGTCGAAGAAGATGTCGTAGATCCTAACAATACCGTCTTCTCTCAGTGCCACATCGTCGGCATCGAATCTGCCACGGTGTAAAGGAAGCCCAATGGCAAAGTGCGTATCGTGGTAAAGGTTGGCTCCCGTGCTCACAATCCAGTCCACAAAGCCATATTCGATTAAGGGGATCAGGGCTGAAATACCAAGTCCGGCTGGGGTCAGAGCGCCGCTCAAACTCAATCCAACGGTGACATCATCCTGAAGGATCTTTTCAGTAAATAGCTGGCAGGCCTCGCGGAGACGACCCCCGTTATAAGAAATGAGATTGTTGTCTACGAGTTCGATGATGGAAGTCGACGGGTTGATCGGCTTCGGATCGATCTTTTCACCTGCTAGGTACTTGCTTCTACCCGCCATAATGGATTTTTGGCAGTGTCCGAGTGGCAACCGATGTGAAGGTCAAACGTATCCCTCATATAATTCAATCGAATGGGGAAATCAATTATTTTTCTTCGCACCAGCGAGAATGGCTCGTCCCCCCAGGGGGGGAGTACTTGTCAGCGAGATGAAAGAAAGGTCGAGTCGTTATTCCCTGATGGCGGCTTCCCGGGTCTGCAGGTAGGCGTGGCGCACGGCGCTGTAAAGGTCGATCACCGAGTCCTCAACCTGCTCAAAGGTCTCGAGATTGAGGGAGCGCTCGTTGATGGCATTGAGGGTAAAAGTACCGGCACCTACGCCCGTTGCCCCGTCGACGAATATGCCAACGTAAAGGAGCGGATTCATGGCTCGGTCAAATATGGTACCGATCCCGTCGCGAACCGTCATGACGGATACGAAGGGTAACACCAGATAGGGACCAGGCTTTACGCCCCAAACTCCCATCGTTTGACCGGTATCCTCGTCGCTCTCGTCGATCCGAAATCCGAGTTTTGCAACGTCGATTAGCCCGGCGATACCAATGGTAGAGTTGATGGTGAAGCGAGTGATCTCCCGGCCTGCGCCCCTAAATTTGAGCTGCAGGAGATTGTTTACCAGGCGACGGATGACATCGATGTTACTGATGGCGTTCCTGATGCCGATCTGGACCACATCTGGCAGGACAGCGTCGTATCCGGTCGCAAGTGGCTTCAAAAACCAACGATCGACCCCACGGTTAAAAGAGAACATCTTTTCATTGAACTTTTCCCACGGGTCTCCTTCAGGCGCCCCATTGCTAGCCTCGTTTGCAAAGGGATCCTCGAATAATGAGGATTGTCTCTTTTTGAAGGTTCCCTCGGCGGGTGACTTTTCCGCCGGGTCGCCATTGGCGTGAGCTTTGGTGCGCAGGGCCCCGTCGCTCACCAGACTAATGGTAAAGGCGAGGACCCCTATGAGGAGCAACCTATATAAGTTGTGGACGTTCATAATTCTGCTATAACTTAAAAACAGAGATCACTTTTGATCCCTCTTACAGCCAGGATTTTCCTCACTTACTGGACCAGCGGGACCTGAGCAGCGATGTCAAAATTAATGACGGACCGAATCTTATTCTCAATTTGTAAGTAGCGCGCCACTTTTTTTGCAGGCAGCACTTTGTTTAACTTCGGTGCAAACGAAGCCATCAAATTCGCCTCGGCCTTCTCAATGGACACGAACTCGTCGATAAGCTTCTGTGCCTTTGCATCGGTGAGTGTCTGATTGTTATAGTCTCCGGCGTAGCTTATGAGAAGCGCACGAATCCTTCGATGAATCTGGCCCAATTCCTTTTGGTAGTCGTTGTAAACCGGCCAGAAGCCCTTTGCCTGGGACTCCGTCAATCCCATGCTCACGGCCACAAGGAGTCTTTTATCTGCCTTGATTTTGTCACGCAGGATTTCCATGTTATCCGCAGGTTTGTCCTGTGTCCAAGCGGGCATGTCGAAACCGAACGTGGCGACCGCTAGTGCCACG
>JACZQL010000219.1 GCA_022545745.1 Deltaproteobacteria bacterium
TTGTTCTGGCTTTTATTCTTTGAGATTTCCCCCTTTGTTTTGAATTTCGTGTTTTGCTATTCGTGCTTGTCTTTATTAATTTCGGATTTCGATTTTTAGCTCTTTGCTCGAGGTCATGTACGCGTCCTCGAAACAACGAGGGACAATATGGAGCAAAAATACAAAAATAGAGGCAATTTTACTCAATTTCGACATTCGAATTTCGAAGTTTTTCCCCCTGTGGGTAGCTAGTATTGACTAACCCCACACAATAACGCTATAGACAAGGGGCTGAACAAGAAGAAAAAACACTATCCTCGGGAGGAAAATACAATGAAGGCAAAAATAGGGATATCGGTTTTCGTGGTGGCACTAGCGGTCGCCATGTTCGGTTTCGTCATGCCCGCTTGGACACAGGACAAACCTGCGGATAACATGGAAATCCTGCGTGACAAAATCAAGGCAGATAAAAAAGTCCTTGTGGCCATGAACATGGGGTTGACTGAGCCTGAGGCAAAGGGCTTCTGGCCAGTTTACAAAGAGTACCAAAAGGAATTGGGCCAGATCAACCGAAGGATTCGTACACTGCTCGAGAGCTACGCCGGGGACTATAATAATCAGTCACTCACCGATACGAAGGCATAGAAGCTCATTGAAGAGTTCGTCTCCATAGAGAAGGCCGAGGCCGATCTAAAGGCTTCGTTTGCACCGAAGTTAACCAAAGTGCTTCCTGCGATAAAGGTGGCGCGCTACCTCCAGATTGAGAACAAGATCCGAGCTATCATCAATTTCGACATCGCGGCTCAGGTTCCACTGATCCAGTAAGTGAGGAAAATCCTAAGCACGAACCTCGAAATTCGAAACAATATGGGAAAATCCAAAATACAAAATGCAAAATAGTAAGGGCGAATTCCACAAGAGTAAATACGCCCTTGGTGTTAATCATTGGAATTTGGGTCATTTAAATTTGTTTAGGGTTTCGGGTTTCGTACTTCGGCTTTCTGGCTTGATGATTTGATTTGGATTTCGCTATTCGGATCTCTTGGCCGTAGATAGGAATTGAGAAGAGAACAAATTCGAAGGGGGGAAGTTATGAACAGACTGTCATACCTTTTTTTGGCTGTCCTTTTTCTTCATGGTTGTACACTCACCGGGCAAGAATTCTCATCGTCTGCGGTAAAGGAGATCCAACCGAACGTTACCACCAAAGGACAGATTACTAAGACCTTTGGAGAGCCTTTCCGCAAAGGAATGGAGAGCGGCTTCGACACTTGGAGATACAGCTACCGTGCTCTGATGACTGAGAAAGGTGGCTATGTGGACAAGGACCTGTTTCTCATCTTTAACAAAAATGGGACGGTTCAGAAATACTCCTACTATACAAACATCGTGCCACCGGAAAAGCCAATGACCCCAACCCCTGCCAGTACAACTGGAAACTGATTCCCCCGAATTGGCTCTCTATTCAGTCGCGGGTGCCTTCTGCCATGTGGAAAATGGTAAGCGAAAGGCAGGCTCATTCACAAACAGAGTGAATTTTGCCTGCCGGGGATAGGCTATTTCTCGGAATCACGGGACCCAGAGTCTTTCACCGCTGCATAGATCTGGTCTAATTTCTTATCAATGGCCTCCATACTAACGGAGTTTTTGTAGGCCATTAGGATCAGCTTCAC
Source organism: Deltaproteobacteria bacterium (assembly GCA_022545745.1). The sequence continues at coordinate 1,653 of JACZQL010000219.1, forward strand.
GGAAACAAGAAACACTCCGGCTTCCAGGAGCAGGTCGTGTGTGAGCCCCTTGACGAAGAGCGCAGCCGTAAACAGACAAAAGGTTATGATAATAACCACAAGAGAAGCGAGATCGAAATGTTGCAACATCCTACCACCCGTTAATTTTTAAAGCCAGACTGATCCCCTCTCCGACCCTAAGCACCGCAAAGGTCTCGGGGTGGAATAAATGCAATGATCTTCCCCTTATCTTTTTTCCTAAGCAGCCTGTAATCCAGACCTAAGGGCTCTTCCACTAGCTTGTAACCACTCAACAAGGGTTCCAAATCAGCCCTGTTATTTATACGGCTCACAATGAGATGACAGGGTTGCTCCTTGAGTAATGATGGGAGTTGGGCTGCATTGACCCTCTGTGGAGGACGCACCGGGCGGAGATAGTAGGCAATTTTCTCTGGTGCTCGAACCATTAAAATAGACATTTCAGACCACGGTCGCACAGCACTGCTTTGCTCTCGTAGCACTTTTGCGTACTGCTCTACATTCGCTTTACTTTTAATAAATGGCTGTAAAACACCGAACCAAGCAAAAATTAAAATAAACGAGCTGACGGCGGTATAGCCAGCCCACCGGACGCGCAGACTCTGTAAGCCATCCTCGAGTATCCAGTTCGCAGTCATTAGGATCGCAAAGGGGACCACGGGGAGCACGTAATAACTCCGCCGAGATCCGCTGGCCGTCAGGAAGACAAACAACAAAAGGGTTGCCCAACCGGCCCAGGAAGCTCCGGGGTTCAACTCACGCCAATGGCGGACGGTGTACCAAGCGGCCGGAATAAAGAAGAAAGTCCAAGGCATTAGGTAGGCTGGTAAGTAAATCAGATAGGTATAAATGGGCCCCTGGTGGTCGAAAGGTTGAAAGAAGCGAACGAAATTCTCCAGAAAAACCTTGTTCAGACCGCTGTGTCCATAGTCCTGACTACCAATCAAGTTCGAGGCCAGAAATGGTAAAAAATAAACAACCAGAGCCGGGATCAGTGCTAGAAACACGCTTGGGTTCGTATGTTTCTTCCATTGCCCCTTGGGAAGCAGATCGGGCAGTAACACGATGACCGGTATCACGGCTCCAATCAATCCCTTGGTGAGGCTGGTCACCGCAAGGATCATAAAGAACACAGCATAATGAATGAAATTCGTGCTTTCTCTGTGCTCAAAATACCAAACCAAGGCGAGCATCACGCCCGCGACATTGAGCATGTCCGTACTGGACACCCGTGCCCAAAAGATAATGAAAGCCGTGGTAACGGAAATCCAACCGGCAAGTAGGCCCACATGGCGGTTCATCAACTTGCTGCCCAATCGCCAAACACATGCAATGGTGATCAGTCCTGCAAGCGCTGAGGGCAAACGTAAGGACCATTCGTTCAGACCACCGGTGACGTGGGATAATAGCAACATCATCCAATAGGATAGCAACGGCTTGTCGTAGTAAGGCTTGCCCAGCAAGTAAGGGTGCAGGTAATCACCACGCAGCAGCATCTCTGTGCAGATGGCCGCCCAACGACCTTCCAGGGTCCACAACTCCCGGCTGCCCAGTAAGGACAAAATCATCAACCCAGCAGCAGACCAAAGAAGCAACGGGATGGGGCGCATCCCCCACATTCGCTCGGTCAGTGCGTGTATTCTAGAATCCGCCATATCGCTTATAGAGTCGATTACTCAGAAGGCTGACTGCTGCGGAAGAACCATACCGTCTAGGACGGTACGCCACAAAGAATTTGTATTATATGAAACCTTAGTTGTCTAGGGATAACCAGGAATGTGAACCAAGGATAGAGGACTGGTGGGAGCAGTTGGCAGTAAGCAGCGAGCATGAAGCAAGGGGTATAGCGTTAATAGCTTTCAGCCATCAGCTCTCAGCTAAGAAGTGTTGAGTGTTAAGTCTTCAGTGTTAAGGATCGATCGCCAGCGAGTTTTCCAAATATATTTTTGTCTTCCGCTTAACACTTTACCCTTAACACTGTCTTTACTTCTTCCTGCTTGCTGCCTACTGCCCACTGCTCACTCTTTGCCCTTAGCCCTTTGCTCCTTAGCGGCATCGTGGATCACGCGGATTCGTACAAGGTGACGGCGTGGACAGAGTTGCCTTCTCCTTCATTTCTGGGCTGTCCCTGTCGGCTAGCGAAGCGGAAGAAGAGCATGAAGCTAAAAAAATCGCCACCCAGAATACGAAAAACCATTTGATGCCGCCCATGGTAACCCTCCATTGATCAGCAACTAGTCTATAGCGTACAGTCTACCGTTTTTAGCGTTCCGACACCAGTCCGCCGGTAGCAGTGAGCAGCTAGGCGCAAAGTGCACAACATCCTATAAGAACTTAACCGCAGATTTTCGCAGACGGACGCAGATAATCAGAGACAAAGAGAATTAATTTCTGGCCAGATTGGCCAAAAAAAATCCGCGCTAATCGGCGTGAATCTGCGGTTAATTTCCCTCTTTCAAGTTTCTATCCTCGATCTTCGATGCCCTGCTCATTGTTCCTCTCCAGTTGAGTGGACACCCGGCGACACGTAAGTTCGGCACTCAAGCACTGCACCGATGGCTGGAATCAGGTCCCAAGCGACAGATTGCAATAGGACGAACCCGAGGGACCCCGCATCCAGGGCCTGCCTCATCACCGCCGGTTCGTCGTAGGTACTTAAAACGATGATCCCCTGCTGAGGATTCTGTTTCTTCAGTTGGCGCACCGTCTCAATTGTAATCGAAAGGTCCATGACCACGATGTC
>JACZQL010000220.1 GCA_022545745.1 Deltaproteobacteria bacterium
CGTCTTTCGCTTTATTATTTCGAAGTAATCCTGCAGTGTGACCGTGCTGTTTCGGTTAAACGAACCTTGAAGTATTTCACCTTCGGTTAACCTAACGCACGCGTCTGCAGTCCATTGGACCACAGTCTCGTCAAACTTGCCCGCAAACTCGAACGCTTTTATGAACAAAAAATCTCCAGCCACTAGGGTGGATTTCAAACCAAACCTCTTGTACGCCGATACTTTCCCACGTCGAATCTCCGCACCGTCGAGGATGTCATCGTGAAGCAGGGTGGCCGTATGGATAAGTTCCATGGATGCTGCGATATCCACCACATCCCTTGTCCTGGTCCCCCCAAAGGTCTTGAAGGCAAGCAGAGTCACCATTGGACGCACCCTTTTCCCCCCGCTATGGATGAGATGGGAAGAAATCTCAGTCAAAGCGGATTCCCGGGATCGAATGGATCGGGTGAGGGTTTCCTCCACCAACTCCAGTTCTTTCACCACACAACTAAATGGGTCAACTGGATCCGGAAGGGAGGGTACCTTTTCAGTCAATCTTCCTAGAGGAGCGGTCATCTGAATGTTTTTTTTCTTGTACTGGTACAGACAAGACTCCATCAGACTGGTTGGTCTGTAGAGGGCAAAGTTGGCATATATCCAAAGCCAGGTCAAGCCGAAACTCCGACTCAAGCGGACCCCGCCGACTCGCCGAAAAGGAATTTTCCCTGATTCGCAGCCCGTCTACAGAGTTATTTTTGCTTGACAAATTCGACACAAGCTTAATATATAGGGCGGTAGGTCATCTTACTCAACCGGACTAAGGAGGTCATTCATGGAGCTATATCTTTTTATCTTGCGTTGGATTCATTTTCTTGCAGGTATTACATGGATTGGAATCCTTTATTATTTTAATTTTATCCAAACACCGTTCTTTGCAGAGACAGAAGCACCGGTTCGGAGTGGCGCGGTACAAAAACTAGTACCACGTGCCCTGTGGTGGTTTCGTTGGGGTGCCATGTTTACCTTCCTCGCCGGTATCCTCCTTTACATGCACAAGATGGCAGAGGTTGGGGGTTCAGTATATCTTTCTTCCTCTTACGGTCTGGCTATCACCATCGGTGGAACCATGGGAACATTGATGTTTCTCAATGTGTGGCTCGTCATCTGGCCCAAGCAGCAAGTCGTGATTGCCTCAGCGGTTCAGGTGGCGGGAGGCGGTCAGGCCATCCCGGAGGCAGCTGCTGGCGCCCGCAGGGCGGCCCTTGCATCAAGGACCAACACACTTTTCTCCATTCCGATGCTCTTTTTTATGGGCGCCGCAAGTCACTATTCCTCCATAGGAATGGCAAGCGGATCGGCGGTAGGGTTTTGGATTGTCAGCCTCGTGATTATCGCGGTCGTGGAACTCAACTGCCTCATAGGGACCCAGGGTGTCACAAAGAAACCCCTCGATTCCGTGTCTGGCACCATATGGGCAGGTTTTATCCTGACCTTGGTCCTCTTTCTTTGCTTCAAGATCCTATTGTAGAAAGAGAGGGACACCGCGTTTCTCAACGAAGATATGCGGCAAGATCCGGGATCGCCTTTTTGAGGTGCGGAAGCGGTATCATTGCCGAGGACTTGCGTTTAGGAACATAGCCTGGGGGATAGGAACGGCTAAGGACTCTGAACCGCAAAAGGGTTTCTGATGATCCCTTGATGGCGGGTCCCGTGGCTCCGTCCTTGGACGGATCCCTATTGTGACATGACGTACAGAGTGAAAGGTAGATTCGCCTACCCCGCTCCGGGTTGGGTCCTGCGGTCTGTTCTGATTCTCCTCCACAACCACCGAGCAAAAAGGTCAGGAAGAGAACTCTCAAATAGCTAGCACGCACACTGAAGGTGTTTCTTATCACACAATCAGCCGCAAAGCCAATTAGGAATTAGGGTAAGGCACCTTGACCAGTTGCTGGGTCGAGGTCCTGATATCCTCGTACCACAGATCCAAGAGTTTTTTGGCTATGGGACCGGGCTTACCCGTCCCGATGGGCCGGTTGTCCCACTGCACCACAGGAACCACCTTGGTAGTACTCCCGATGAGAAGCATTTCGGCGGCCGCCCGCCCCTCCTCTGGGGAAATATCCGCAATGACGATATCTCGTAACTCGCCCTGTTCTACTAGCCGTCTGGCGAGCTGCATCAGACGTTGCACGGTGATCCCCGAGAGGATCGAATCAAAGGGTGGGTGACGAAACACCCGATCCTTGGTAACGAAGGCGACGTTCGTGGTGGAGCCCTCCCCTACCATGCCTCGTTGATCGATAAAGATACCGTTGTTGGCTCCCTGTTCTTTTGCCTCAAGGATCACCAGCACATTGGGCAGATAGTTCGTGGATTTGACCCGCGCAAAAAGCGGTGGCTTCATGGGCACGGTGCTGGTAACCACCGTGATCCCCTTGGTATAGAAGGACTCTGGGTAGACCTCACCCTTGAAGATCATGACGTAAAAACCGCTGCCGATACATTCACTTGGATCCAGGCTGAATCCCCCTGGTCCAGCTGAAAGCCAGAATCGTACTGAGGCATCCCGATGTCCGCTGACGGCCGCAGTGTCCAGGATTATTTGGCGTAATGTTTTTCGTGGAGATGGCAAGGGAATATGGGCAATCTCCGCCGAGCGAATAAAGCGCTCAAGATGCTCATCGAGCTGGTATAACATTCCATTTGCCAGGGTCGTCGTATCAAACACACCATGGCCACGGTGTACCATGTGATCATCAATGGGGAGCACCATGAGGGCCGGGTCGGTAACAATGCCCCCCAGTAAACTCGAATATAGGGCATAGTAATTGACGGCCTTGGCATGCACCGCCTTTTGCAAACCTGCAATGGCCTCGCTGGTTGTAAGGACAGGTGTTTTCACACCGCTGGGCATAAAATCTCCTTTGATCTCTAGTCCGGGATATTGTCGTTCTCTACCCGGGGTGTGTCAAGCGAATACGCCTCGTTGCCTTTCTGTGGCCCACCAAAACAAGGCGTTCAAGTACGCACCCATCTGTCATTTCCTGTTGAAGAATTTGCTATGGCCCTTGAGCACAAGAAGGGATGGGAGATCGATTTTTAGCGCTGTTATTTTGACGAGGACGGACAAATCAAGGGTTTCAGGCCGAGTGTCCGCTGTGGTCAATGGTTTCTGGAATGATAGAGTCTGAAGGATTCGTGGTGAGCTACCGTCCGTATCGCTTAGCGAGGATCCGCCCCGCGATAAAACCCACGAGGCCCAAACCGGCAATGATCAGTCCGATCGATACGGGTCGCGAACCTGAATCGCTCGAGTAGGCCGTAATGGCAAAGAAGAGCCCCAACGCGCCCAATACGCCAGAACTGTGTTGTAGCGCCGTCCAAATCTTCATGCTCCTCACGTCTTAACACATTAGGAAATCAAATCAACGGTTCCACGACTGGTTGTCTAAAAGGACTGGCACTAAAATAGACAGACAGGAGGCAGTAAGCAGTTAGCAGCAAGAGAATTCAGAGCTGAAGGCTGACGGCTGAGAGCTGACGGCTGATAGCTAAGTTTTAAGCGCGCGCCGCTCGGCTGAGCTAGCGTCGAAGCCTCGCCTCTGAGATCTTTTTGACCAGCCTGCAAACAGATTTTTTCAACATCCGACTAGATCGCAGTTTCCGGATTCGGTATCCAGTCTTCCAGCAAGATCTCGTCCGGCTCTCCATGTTTTTGGGCGATGCGACGCACCTCAGGATCGTCCAGTGATGTGAGGTGTCCCTCCCGGATCACGACCTTGTCGTCCGCTACGATGGTCGGCGACATGAGCTCAAAGTGACGAATGAGCTTGTGCTTGGGGGTTTCCAGAGCGGAGCCGACGCTCGCATGGATGATGCCGGAGCGGCGGTGGCCCAGGCACCAGGCATGAACCCTGGCAGAACTCTGCACTTGTGGATAGATCGGAGAGCGACGGTACTTGGGGTTGGTGCAAAAGGCAAAGGTGCTTACCCAGTTGCATCCGGGCCCTGGAAGCTTTTCATAGGTTGCGTTCTGGTACTGCTTGAAGGACTCTCTCAGTCGATCGCCGAAGGTGCCCCCACCCTCCACCTCGACCACTCGGCGGTCCTCAATGTGGAGTTTGGTCAATGGGATGGGCCCGCCGAAGGTGAGGCTTCGGAAGGCAATGACTCCGTGGAGCTTGCAGTCCTGGGGAAACGGAATGAACAGATGCCCCGGTTTGAAAATATCGGCCTCAGGCTCCCAGTCTTTTTCAGTTAAATCAAAGGTCAAATTAGTCCCGTCATTGTCTGTGACCTCGACGCGGCGAGCGCCCTGGTAGGTTTCCCAGCTCTTCCGGTCGATGGCATCCCACACATCCAGGGGGAAGGTCATACACGAACTGAGCAGGATATCCGGGGGGATCTCCCACTCCAGGATGCGGGG
>JACZQL010000221.1 GCA_022545745.1 Deltaproteobacteria bacterium
TCTAGATTTAGACTCTCTTCGATAAAATCTCTAGTGGTGCCAGGGATGGGGGTGACAATGACCCGTTCCTCGCCAAGGAATGCGTTTAATAGGCTCGATTTTCCCACGTTGGGTCGGCCTGCAATGCAAACCCTTACCCCTTCTCGATAGAGCCTTCCCCACTCGTAAGTATCTATAATTACTGATATTTTTCTCATTAGGGAGTCGATTTTGCCTGCTAGCTCGTCCCTTCTGAGTAGCTCCAGCTCCTCTTCAGGAAAATCGATTGCCGCCTCTACTTGTACCATGATTCCGATCAGCTCTTCACGTAGCTCTTCCACCCATTTGGAGAGTTCGCCGCGGACCTGGCCAACGGCCAACCGCATTCCCTTTTCGGTGCGGGCGTGGATCAGATCGAGCACGCCTTCCGCTTGTGCGAGATCCAGCCGACCGTTGAGAAAGGCCCTCTTGGTAAATTCCCCAGGGTCGGCATGACGTGCCCCGCAATTGAGAACAGTTTCGAGAATCTGGCGGGCCACGAAAGACCCCCCGTGGCAGTGGACCTCGAGTACGTCTTCACCGGTGTAACTGCGGGGACGGCGCATCAAGGTGGTCAAGACGTCATCCAGGACTTTGCCGTTCTTGGGGTCACAGATGGTTCCGTGGTGAAGCTTATGGGATTGGAGTCTTCCGTTACCGCCGGCCCCTCGTTGGAAAATGTCTTGGCCAATCCGTTCTGCCTCGGGACCGCTCACCCGCACAATGGCTATCCCGCCCTCTCCCACCGGCGTCGCTACCGCTGCTATCGTGTCCTCTTTGTACATGGGAAAGAATTTATCTTAGCAATTTTTTGAAGACAATTTAACTCTCCATATGGGTTGCTTTACCCCATACCACCTGTCGAGCCTCCTTCCCGAGCTCAGGCCGAGGGGAGCTCGCGGTCGAACGGGCGAAAGCGCCTGGTACGGGGTTTACCTTTTCCTAAGGGTTGGTTGTTGGTATGATCAATGGACAACTAAAAATTTGACAGAGTAAGGGGGTGACTCTTATAATAACCAATGGGTTCTTCCCCCGTCAGTTAAAAATAACGGCCACCTTCGAATGAGAGTCGCGCTGACTTATCCTTTCGGGTCGGTAAAACACGGTCACGAACCAAGGAGGCCACGGTTCTTATAAAATCAATTTCCCACTTTGTGTTCCTTTCTCTCCTTTGCTTTCTTTCCAACGCCTGGTGCGCGGATGCCCCATTCGTCTCGCGGAAGCTTCACTGGGCGGTGACCGAGAAAAAGTTTGAACTGGCAATGGAACGGTTCCGGCTGAAGAATCCCCGCCACCGGACTCCGGTGGTGCTCAGTCATGGGCTGTTAGTGAACAGTCGTTTCTTAAATCTCACTCGCGGGTACAGTCTGGCGCAGTACTTGGCTGAGGAGGGGTTTGACGTATGGAACCTCTCGCTTCGAGGTACGGGTCGGAGCCTGAAGCCCCTTAAGGCGCCGCCAAAAAAATGGTCATTGGACGACATGATCAACGACGATTTATCCCCGGTCATTCGCTATATCCAGAGGCAAAGCGGGAGTCCCAGGGTCAACTGGGTGGGCTTCGAGATGGGGGGGCTGCTTCTCTACGGCTATCTTGAGAAGAAGAGGAGCCGCTCCGGGATTGGCGCTCTGGTAACCATTGGTACCCCGGTCACCTTCAACGATGCCAAGCAGGAGCCAATGAAGATGCTCCTGAAGCTGGAGGACAGACCCACATGGAAAAAAATATTACTTTACCTGGATGGTCCCCTTGTAAAGCGGTTACTGATACCTCGCATAACTACCCTTGAGAAGTTTTTTTATAACCCGGAGAATATGGACCAGGAGATCAAACAGAGATTTTTAGAGACGGCCCTTGCGCCTGTCAATCCTGGAGTGCTGGATCATTTGATCACGATGATCCGCAAGGGCGAGTTCGTCTCTGCCACTGGAAACCACAGCTATCGTAAAAACCTTGCCAAGATTCGTGTCCCTGTCCTTATCATTGGGGGAGAAAAGGACGCAGTGGCCCCCCCACAGGTCCTTCGGGCCACCTACCGTGAACTCAAGTCCCGGGATCGGACACGCAGAATTTTCGGATCACGGCCAAAAGATTCAGTTGCCTATGGCCACTACGACCTCATCTTGGGTAAGATGGCCAAAGAAGAGGTCTTCCCGCTGATCGGGAGTTGGCTTAAGAAGAGAAGCAGGTGACGGTAGTACCGCAAGACCGGTTTTCCCGGCTCTTTTACCGGACCTGTCTCGTTGGCTGCTTTCTGGGCATTGTCGCGACTCTCTATTTTATTGCAGGGGTGAGTGGCCACCTAGGAAGTCCCCTGCTGAATCTCGTCACGGCAATTGCAATTCTACTGGCAGCCCTTTTCTTTCTCTATGTGATCATCATCCAGATACGCGGAGAGGGTAGGTTGGGCTCTCTCATTTGGATCTTGATCCTTGGGATACTTTTGGCCGAGGTGCTACTGGGGCTTGTTCCGCCCTGGGCCCGCGATGAGCTCACCCATCATCTAGCCACTGCCAAGCTCTATGTTCTCTCTGGCAGGATCCATGAGATTCCGTTTGCCCCCTATTCCTATTACCCCATGCTCCTCGATATGCTTTACATACCGTTTGTGAAATGGGGGTGGGACTCCATTCCGAAGCTCATCCACGGTCTTTTCGGATTTCTCACAGGGGTCCTGATCTATGCCTATCTCGCCCGCCGTCTCAGCGCGATCTATGGTCTATTGGGGTTTCTTTTTTTCGTTTTCACGCCCGCCATCCTCCGCCTAAGTAATTGGGCCTATGTGGATCTTGGACTTGTCTTTTATTCTCTGGCGTCTTTGCTCTGCCTGCTGTGGTGGTATGACACCCAGCAGCCTCGATGGCTGATCCTAGCTGGTCTTTCTGTTGGCTTTGCCCTCTCCACTAAACCCAATGGGTTATTGGTCTTTTTCCTTCTCTGCTTCGCTGTTGTCTTTTTGTTGGGGAAAATTTACCAGAAAAATATTTATAAGGTTTGTGGTTGGACCCTCCTGTTCTTGTTCTTTGCGTCGATTACATTTAGCCCCTGGTGGATCAAGAATCTCATTCAGACTGGCAACGCCTTTTACCCAGCGTTTGCGGGTTTTTTTAGTAGCGTTGGGGAAGGAAGCAGTGGGGGAGGCGCAGGAGTGGGGATCTTTGGTAAGCGAGCGCTTCTCTGGGGTGAGAGCTGGTGGGAAATTGCCGCCCTCCCTATTCGAGTGTTTTTCACAGGGCGAGACGATGCGGCCCAGCACTTTGACGGAGTGCTTAATCCCATGTTGATATTATTTTTGCCATGGGCCTTCAAAGGTAAGTGGGGTGAGGAAAAGAAATTGATGTTCGGCTTCGTGGTCTTCTACTTCCTGTATGCCCTTTTTCTGGTGGATCTACGGATCCGTTATCTTCTTCCCATGGTTGCGCCCTTGGTGATTCTACTCGTGTACGGGGTCCATAATATCTATTTGCGAATCCTTCATCCTTCCATTCTGGTGGGGGGTGTTGTTATCCTGCTGGCGTTCAACGGGGTCTACCTTTGGAACTATTTTCAGTCCGTTTCTCCGCTGGGATTCCTCAGCGGGAAGGAAAGCCGGGAAGGTTTCCTGACTCGTATGTTACCGGACTATCCTGCAATGCAGTACATCAATCAAAAACTTCCCTCTACGGCTAAGATCTATTTTATTTTTATGGGCAGAAGGGTATATTATAGTGAGCGGGCCTTTTTCACCGATCCTAATGACAACCCATCGTTTCTTCTGAAGGTCATTCAGACTGCTAAAAACGAAGATGAAATAAAGGTCGAATTCCAACAAAAGGGTATCACTCATCTCCTACTGCGACATGACCTTTTCCTACGTTTCTTGAACGACAACCTCATGCCCAGCCAAATAGAGGAATGGAATCGATTTGGGGAGCGCTATGTGTTCCCCCTGTTTCGGCAAGGCAGGTATGGCGTCTACGAACTTCACCGCAGGGGGAGTCTCATCCAGAGATAAGCGTATATGCTAGAGGGGAAAAAGGTTGGGGTGGTAGTGCCGGCCTGTAATGAGGAGGACAGGATCTGGCAGGTGCTAGAAACGATGCCATCGTTCGTAGATTGGATCATTGTGGTAGATGACGATAGCCACGACCGCACCTCGTCAAAAGTTCAAGCCTACAAGGAAAAAGACCCCAAGGTACATTTGGTCCGTCATAGCAAGAATCAAGGTGTCGGTGCGGCTATTTCCACTGGGTATCGACAGGCTTTGGAGGAGGGCTTGGACGTGGTGGCAGTCATGGCCGGAGATGGACAGATGCACCCCGATGACCTGTTAAGTGTTTTGACACCGGTCGTTCGAGGTGACGTAGATTATGCGAAGGGCAATCGCCTCTTTCGCGGAGAG
>JACZQL010000222.1 GCA_022545745.1 Deltaproteobacteria bacterium
AACGTATCAGGAAGTATGAGTAGAATCCATTTTCTAAACCAATACTACGCTCGAACCTCGGCTTCCAGTAGCTTACAGTGGTCTTTCCATTCCACGGAAGTGGGTAGGACACCCACATAGATGATGATGTTAGGAAACCGATTCTGCGCAGGATCCCGAATGACATGGGGAGGGTCCTTACCCTCCTGCACGTCTCTGATGGCCTTCTGTAATAATTTTCGTTGGGCTACGATGGCCCTGTCCGAGGTGGCAAGGTGCTCCTTGGTCCTGTCTTGGATAGGACCCGCTCCTTCCACAGCCCAGAGATCCTGCATGGGGACCCCATCAATGCCACTGTAACTCCTTGTTTTCATGATTTCACGATCTTGCATGTAGCGGTTTGCTTTGTTCAGATTGGGTTTATAGTCTGCCGTGAGCCCGGTTCCCCTACCAAAGTTTGCAAGGTCTCTGGCCACCGGCCTCTCCCGACTAAAACTGAAAATATATTTCCAGTGGTGGGTGTCGTCGATGGGGACATGCCAATTGACGGAGTAGCCCTCCGGGCCTTGCGGACCACCCGGGAACGCCGTCAAATTTGGCAGCATGTAACAAAAAATGCGGACGTATTTTTTGTCTGGCCCAGCCGGACATGTCCGTGAAAGCCTAACCCCGAAATCCGTGATCTCAGCATCAATGGTGTCCATACCCGGGGCCGCACCTCTGCCGCCACGAAACCCCTGATAGGCTGCGACACCGGTAATATCAACTCCCCGAACCTGGAAGGGATAATGTAACAGGGTATTGTGAATCGGATCATTGTTCCCCTCGCTACCCTGAAGGTAGTTGCAGTCGTGAAGCATTTTTGTAACAGAGGCATGGTTTTCCGGGACGGTAAGGAACTCGTATTGGGGTAACAGGGGTGCGTCGCCGGGGCCAAGGTAGGCGAAGATGACACCATTGCGTGCCTGACAGGGATAGGCGGGATGCTGGATAGACGCCCTTTGCTCTGGCTTGCCTCCTTCCGGCTCTCCAGGCATATCCAGGCAATTCCCGCGGATATCGTAGAGCCAACCGTGATAGATACAGCGTATTCCTCCATCTTCCACACGTCCATAACTCAAATCTGCCCCCCTATGAGAACAATGAATACCCAGTAACCCAGGATTTCCCTTGTCATCTCGAAAGAGGACCAGATTTTCCCCCAGTATCCTTACCGGCAATGGGCCTCCCCCCACAGGCAACTCCTCGGACAGCGCAGCAGGTTGCCAGTATCTCCGGATCATCTCCCCGCAAGGAGTTCCACGATCAGTCTGTATCAATAAGTCATTTTCTTCTTTTGTCATCGCATCCTCCGTCCGCAACCATAGACCGCAGTCCTTTGGTACATCTCATTCCACACCCTCCGAGGACGACCAACATTCGCTTACTATTCAATAACATACCTGCCCTTCAAATCAACGAAATCTCGAAACCGTTCTTTGATCGGTCAATACATATTGCACCATTGACCCTAGCGACCGGGTATTCTGAGGCAGACCAGCGGCTTTTTAAGCCCTCGCCAAAAGACCCATAGGCCTAAGCGTTTGGTTAAAACAAACGGCTGGGAAAGGGTAAGATGGAAGGATCAAGTCAGGAAGCGTGTCTTTCTCATCAGCGAGACGCGAGGACATCCATCTGAACTACCGTGTTGCCGGTCAGATGCTCGGCCTTGATCACATGGCGAGCCGGTCGCTCGTTCTCCTTGGGAAACATCTTCAACCACTCCACATTGACGAATTCACGGTATTTCATATCCTGGAGATAGAAAATAATTTTACCGATACCATCCGTGGTTCCCCCCGCGGCCTCGACGATCTCCTTCATGTTACGAAACGCTTGTTCTACCTGTTTTTGTGGATCCGGCGATGTGGACCCAGTTCGCGGGTCCATACCACCGATAACCGATGGAAGAATTAGATCACCTAGAGTAACGCACACCGGTATCGGGTTTCGATGCCCTGGATGGCCCTTGACCTCAACGACCTTTCTACTTGCCATAACGCCTCCAGACTGTGGACTTTTGCGTGTCTGCAACGCGCGATGCAACACTATCCGTTTAGGAAAAAATTGATAGCAATCTCATTGAATTTATCTGGTTGATCATTTTGAACCTGATGACCGGATCCCTCCACCAGATGAAACTCTTTTAGGTTGGGCAGGGCCTTTTGGAGATTCGTCGCCAATTCGGTAGGGGCAAAGCGGTCGTTTTTCCCCCACACTAAAGCGAGCGGGAAAGTCACCCTCGGCAGGCGGTGGCTGATGTCAAAGTACTGATGGAGATTGGGATCCGTCTTGATCCTATTGCTATGATTCCGATAGGATTTCTGAGCCTCAACGGCGCCGGGAAGGTTTCCGTATTCAACCCGCCGTTTTACCAACTGATCGGTAATTCGTTCTTTATTGTTGATCAGCATGCCTAGCCAGTCGCGCATGGTCTGTTCGTTCACTACGTCACCCACAGTCTGTCTCACGGTGGTCCCTTGCTGGCTCACCTGTCCTACACCCATGGCGTTGGCTACCGTTGCCGTTGCCACCATGAGTACTTTCTTCGTGCGATCGGGATTATCCAAGGCGTAGCGCACTGCAATATATGAACCCAAGGAGTTGCCTCCCAGGTGGATACGCTCCAAACCGAGGGCATCAATAAACCCTGCGACATGTGCCACCTTGGCCTGGTAGGTATATTCAATGGGCGGTTTATCGGTCAAACCGTAGCCAATGAGATCGATAGCAAAGACATGAAAATGTTTGGCTAAAGCTGGAATATTATTTGACCAATTATGCTCGCCACATGCCCCTGGTCCACCTCCATGGACCAAGACCACTGGATCCCCCTCCCCTGCTTCCACAAAGTGGGTCTTGATCCCGTTATATTTTATAAACCAAGAACGGTAGGCTGCCGACATTTTAAAATCCTCCTCGATGATGGTTTAGCATCTCTTAGCAATTACGGAATACACGTGCAACCAACTCACGCTTCTTCTGGCTTGGCTAACTTGGGTCGTCTACTCAACAGGAGCTGGGCGGCCTCGTCCTCGCGACCCTGCTCCGCAAGGCTGACCAAGGCCTGCTCCTCCTCAGGCCAAAAACCCAGGGATACACCGTGCCACGGTTCCTTTGGTTTCAGCGGCGGCAGGTCGAATTGACTCCACAGGTCACGGGCGTGTTCCATGTATTCCTTTTTAGGCAGAGAAATGGGCGCATTGGCCCATTTCCGGGTGGCATCCATGAGCATGATCGTGCCTTCGATAATCCCGATAGCCGCTGGAGCTGGAAGCCCGGTGGCGAGCCCCGCCGCTTTAGTCGATTCTTTCAGCACCTTAATAAAGCTCTCCAGATCGATGTCGCTCTCTTCCGTCTGGGCGACGGTCGGATTGACGACGAACTCGCCATCGATCCGCCCAATCCGCACCGAGCTGACCGGCCCCGCGAACGGCACCTCCGACATGCACAACGCGGCAGAAGCGCCGATGGTGCCCAACACGTCCGGGATGCTCTCCTGGTCGGCGGAGAGGACGGTGATGGTCACCTGGACATCGTTGCGGAATCCCTTGGGGAAGAGCGGGCGGATCGGCCGGTCGGTGAGGCGGCAGGCTAGAATGGCATCCGTGCTGGGCCGCCCCTCGCGACGGAAGAAGCTGCCGGGGATCTTCCCGATAGCGTAGAGTCGTTCCTCGAAGTCGACGGTGAGGGGGAAGAAATCGATCCCCTCACGAGGCTTCGTGCTGACACAAGCGGCGGCCAGCAGGATCGTGTCGCCGTAGCGCACGGTGACGGCGCCGTTCGCCAGCCCGGCCAGCTCGCCCACTTCCAGGATTAGTTGCTGTGCTCCTATGGTTCGTTCAAATTTCTCCGCCATAAGGCGTCATTTACCCTCCAATGCTTGAGATTTGCGGCATACTCCCAATCTGATCGCCTCTGTCAGGACGGACGGGAGCGCGCTGTGTGGTGTGTTCCTTAGTCTCTCTGTGACTCTCGACCGAGTCGAGGTGCTGCCTTAGCAGCGTGGCTTCTGGCCAATAGTGGTGCTGTTGCCTCTTCCCCCTCTTCCTTCCTTCCTACATACGAAAAGGCCTCCGCGTAGTACTTACTTGCGGAGGCCGAGTCTGCTGAGGACTGCTCGGTAGCGCCGGATGTCCGTCCGGTTCAGGTACGCCAGCAAGCGGCGTCGCTGCCCGACAAGCTTGAGGAGTCCTCGCTGCGAGTGATAGTCATGCTTATGCACCCGCATGTGGCCTGTGAGTTGATTGATCCGTTCGGTGAGAAGGGCAATCTGCACTTCGGGGGAGCCGGTATCGGCGATCCAGCCGCCGAAAATGGGCGTCAGATAAACGCTCGCGGCATATGTGCCGAAGATCGCGCTGGCGAAGGGTTGGCCGTC
>JACZQL010000223.1 GCA_022545745.1 Deltaproteobacteria bacterium
GCGTAAAGCGGACGTTCCAAGTTGGTCAATTTTGTGAAAATCTTGCGGATATTCAGGAATGTCCGCTTTTCTCCAAAGCGGACGTTAGAACTGCTAGAAAGAGCGTGAAATTAAGGTCCGCTTTCGGCCACAAGCGGACGGTCACGTCTACGGAGTGATGTTCTGATTGCCGCTAAAGAAATTTGTTGGGTCATACTTCCTTTTGATGGCGACGAGACGCTTGTAATTCGCTTCGTAAGTCGCCCGAATACGCTCCGCACCCTCGTCAGCAGTCATATAGTTGACGTAGCCTGCTCCTGTCGCAAAGGGCTTAATTGCATCGCCGAACGCACGTGTCCACTTGATGGTACTTGCATCTTCGGCGCTATCCTTCCAGACACTTATAACCGTGAAGTTGTACTTAGCTGCGCGGTTCGAAAATGCCGTGTCTCGTTCACCGACTTGCGCGACAGCACCCTGCATGTGTTCGAAGAACGGTGTTGAACCGGCGGTAGGGGGCAGCCCCTTCGACTTGGCCTCTTCCACCGCGCGCACATAGTCCACCAAGCCGGCGGAGACCTGGTCTTTCAGGTAGGCGTGCACGGTCGCCGACAGCTCCGGCTGAGCATCGTCTTCCAACCATCCAGAAAGCGACTCGAAGGCCTCGCGAAAGCGGAACACGTGCTCGGTAATCGCGATCTTCTCGACGCCGTTGGCCTGAGCCAGAGTGAACATCTGGTAGGCCAGTGAACTGAAGGGTACCGGGACCTCCATGTCCCGTGCCTGATCGAGCCCGAATGCCACGTCCTTCGGCATCCACGACTTTCTAGGTTTGAATTTCCGACTGATCATGATCTGGGTGATCCGGTCGAGGGCAGGGGAATAGTTCTGTGAGCTCTTAATAAAATTCTGGAAGTCCTCTTCCGTGAGACCGCCTTTCTTGAGCCAGTAAAAGATCTCTGCCATGCACATATTCGAAATGGCGCCGAGCATGGCATTGGCGGTCTTGACCAGCTTTGCATTCCCCAAATCGCCCATATAAACAATTTTCTTGCCCATGGCCTGGAACATCGGCAGCTGATCTTCGAAATGCCGTTTCGAGCCCGAAACCCATATGGAAAGGGCTGCCGCTGCGGCCTGTTCTTCGACTCCCGCCACCGATGCGTCAAGGACGTGCCATCCCTTAGCGGATAGTTTCTGACCGGCGTCAACGATTGTCTTTTTGTTGGTACTACTGAAGTCGACCCACAGCCGAGCCCCGCCAGCGGCTTCATGGAGGCCTCCCTGACCTAATCCAACCTCCGTCACCGCTTCATTGTAGGGAAGCATCGAATAGACTACCTCAGACGCCTCTGCCACCTCCCGGGCTGAACTCTTGGTCTGAGCGCCCTTGTCCGCAAACCGGCGGGTCATTTCCGGTCTGATGTCGTTGACAACAAGACTGTGTCCTGCCTTCATGAGATTGGCTGCCATTTCACTCCCCATGCCTCCAGTACCGATAAATCCGATCGTTGCCATATGAGCCTCCTAAAGGAATTGTGTTGGTGGGCCGGTCGCAAGAGAAACACCAGCGCGCGAAAATCCAGACGGCCCGTAGAGAGATACTATTGGAAGGAAGTTGTCTTGGCAATAGACTACGGACATGTTAAAGGCAACTAACACTGATTTAAGGAGCGACGCATCATGGAATACCGCCAATTCGGCACCACGGATCTCAAGGTTTCACCCATGGGTCTCGGTTGCATGGGCATGTCCGGCTCCTACGGGCCAGCCGACGACAGCGAATCCATTGCCACCCTTCACAGGGCCTTCGATCTGGGCGTCAACTTCCTTGACACCTCGGCAAGTTACGGAAACGGTCATAATCAGGAGCTCATCGGCAAGGCCATCAAGGGTCGGCGTGAAAAGATCGTCATCCATTCCAAATCCGGCAGCATCCGCACCCCCGATGCCGCCGGCTATCGCGGCGGCGGTTCCCCCGACTACCTGATCAAAACCTGCGAGGAGAGTCTCAAGCGCCTGGGTATCGATGTTCTCGACATCTGGTGCATGTCCCGTGTGGACCCCAAAGTTCCCATCGAGGAATCAGTGGCCGCCATGGCGAATTTGGTAAAGCAGGGCAAGGTCCGTTACATCGCGCTGTCGGAGGCGAGCGCCGAATCCATACGCCGGGCCAACAAGGTCCACGCAATCGTCTCGTTGCAGATTGAATACTCCCTATGGTCGCGTGACCCGGAGGGTGGCAACATCCAGGCTTGCCGCGAATTCGGCATGGGCTTTATGGCCTATTGTCCCCTTGGGCGCGGGTTTCTGGCCGGGCAATTCCATGACCTCAAGGATATCCCGGAGCAGAGGCGTGACCATCCGCGCTTCCAGCCGGGCAACCTTGAGCACAACTTGCAACTCCTCGCCCGGGTTGAAGCTCTGGCCAAAGAAAAGTCAGTAACCCCGGCACAGATCGCACTGGCCTGGCTAATGGCGCAGGGTAAGGACATTACCCCCATTCCCGGCAGTAAAAGCAGGAAACACCTGGAGGAAAACCTCAAGGCCATCGACATCAAGCTTAGTGAGGACGACCTGGCACGGCTGGAGGCGATTATGCCTCCCGGGGCCGCCGCCGGTAACCGCGCCAAGGGGATGGATCGTCTCAATGTCTAGCTAAACCTTGTTTCACACCCATCGTGGAGCCTCATGCTGATCCGATTTCCCAACCCCCCAACATCGGTGATATCATGGTGTTATTCTAATGGAATGGAGGACGATGTGAGCAAAAAACCTGGCGTCGTGCTGCCGGTGCAACTTTTGCGATGGCTTGGAGTCATCGCGCTGTTGATTTCGTCTGCGGGGCTTGCCTATGCGGGCTACGAACGGGCTGCCATGGAGCTTCCCCCTGGATTTAAAGTAACCACCTATATTACAGGATCCGGCTTCCATGGAGACGATAGGGGGATACCGGCTATTGTTGCAATAGATTTCCATACCGATGGGACCCTCTACTTTGCACGTACGGCCAACCGACTGAGAGAGATCTACGATCGCGACGATGCTCCCATCTATCGGATTCCCCCGGGACCGGCCCACCTCACCCCGGGAACCGAAAGGAAGTTTCTGTTTGGTCCTCCGGTGGCGGACCCGGACGAGCTGGGCGTCAATGCCCAAGGGATCGTTTTTGTCAGCAGCCGGAGTGCCGCCGGATATGGCAGTGTTTACCGCTTGAGCTCCACAGGGAAGAGGACACTGTTCGCCGGTGGCCCACCCGCTTCCGGAAGACCTCTGCTACTCAAAGATCCGGAGGATATAGCCTTTGATAAATCAGGAAACGTTTATGTTGTTGATGTCGATCTCGGTGTCGTTGTTCAATTGAATTCCGCAGGAAAGGTTCTCAACCCTCGATGGATTACTGGGATCGGGCGAGGGCGGACGCTGACTTTTGACCCGCGGGGCTACCTCTGGATCGGGAGTGACGGCCCACACAATACCCCTCACATGGACGGCTCCGGGCAGATCTTTCGCTATCATCTATCGAGCCGCAAGCTCGAGTTGGTCCACAAAGGTCCGCTTTCATCGGGGATGAGCTTGAGTCCGGGAGGCAATATATTCGCGGCTCAGCGACGTTCGGCCAGGCTGTTTGCGCTTACGCCGGAAGGAAAGCGAGCTGAGTTTGCTTCCTTTTACGAAGGGGCTGCGCTGCGCACCCTGGCTTTTCCTCCGATCACGCCGGAGACTAAAAAGCTTGGCATCGCTGGGGATCTCTTTATCATGGTATTTCCCGAGCTGGACTACCCTGTGAGGGAAATCATTCGCGTCTCTGGGCCCTTTGATTCCTATGTGAAAGAGGCTGTGGAAGCGCAGTGATCCCAACACCCAAGACCAAAAGATGTATTGGGGAGCTTCCCCCTTTTTGGGACCGTAGCGTTATCTTCTTTTCCAATATCCATTCCATTTTTTATGATAACAATGAACAGGCGAAGCACCTTCTCAAGGGGATCTCGGGGGCAGCGGGTTACGGAGGCAGGGTCCTTTGCGTCCTTAACCTCCTGTATTGACAGCAGCCCAACTAAGGCAAAATATTGTTCTTGATGCGGTAATTCATAATGACAATACAACTATTACCGATATCGCTATAAATAGTATTCAGGCTTATCAGTATGGTAATGCAATGTTTGATTATATTCGTAAGCTAGGGCCGATCAATGACGGTAATGGGTACAGTTCAGGCGGTGCAAATCTATCAGTGGCTAAGGCAGCAGGAACAACAACCCTGCCCTGGATCAATAGAAACATAGATGCACAGAACCCAACGGAATCTATCAACGGAGTCATTTCACCTTTGACGGGTGCTGATTGGTCTGCATTTTATCAAGATGGTTCAGGTGGGTTTAATATTGAGATTGAAAAGACTGCTGTAGATCCTGAC
>JACZQL010000224.1 GCA_022545745.1 Deltaproteobacteria bacterium
CATGGACCGATGGCCGGCCCTAGGGCTACTTCCATAGAATCTGGTACCACATGGAATCGATCGTGAAGGTAGGTAACCATTTTGGGTGTAAGGTCTGCCAAGGTACCGCGCCATCCTGCATGGACTACCGCAGTCAGCCTGCGGGATGGGACAGAGATGAGAATGGGGACACAGTCGGCGGTGAGCACACCAAGAAAGGCCTCATTTTCCGTGGTTACCATCCCGTCAGCCTCCCCCGCTTCCTTCAAGTCTCTATCTTTGACCTCGACAATGTGATCTCCGTGCATCTGTTTCATGGTGACGACACGCAAATTATGGATCCCCACGGTCTTTTTTACGTCGCAGAGATTATCCTTCACCACTTGAGGGTCATCACCCACACGAAAGGAGAGATTCAGGTTCCCGTATCTCCCCTGGCTTTTGCCACCCTTGCGGCCAAGAAAGCCATGAACAAATCCCTCTCTCTGTTCCCACTGCGGGACCTTCAACCAAACGAGTTCCATGGAATAAATATTATGGTAATTTTCGCGCCGCGCTGCAAGCGACCCTCTGTCATCTGCAAAAACTGTCGGCTTAGTGTTGCACTACCTCCACTCGTCCACGGAAACGCTCTTTTGATATGTGCAGCCCATGATCCGCCAGTATCCATTGGTTTCCCCGCCAACCACTACCACGTGAATATTCTCCCGCTCAAACATTTGGATCAGCTCATCCGGCCTCGCTTTGAGCCTCGTGGCCCACGGCTCTTCTCCGAAGGTCGCTCGCGGGTAGATGTAGTTCTGTGCCAGCTGGTAGTCCCAGAACTCATCCGCTGGCATACGCGCATTGTCGTCAATCCAATCGGTAAGTTTCTCTTTGGTGTCAAATCCGCCGCGCTCGATAAACTGCCGAGCCGTGAGTGGATCTAGTAACAAGGTGGGTGGCGTGCGCGGGTCCAAACCGCGCAGCATGTTCCGGACATGCTCGCGCCAATGCTTCTCACGTAACCCTAGCGCGAAGGCCGTGGATCGGCAGCCGGTGAAGAGACTGACGGTGCTCTCGGTGGGTTTAAAGCCCTGCTGCACGTGGAAGGGTTCCCAGGGACTCCGCTCCTCGTTCTCGCCGAAGGTAATGCTGCTATAGGCGTAAGCGTTGCCCATGGATCCCATGTAGGTGTGTCCGGGCAAAGATCCGCCCTGGAGGTTCTGCGAAAGCAGGCCATAGGCCCGGCCGATGGTGGCGTTGGCATGGTTATAGGGGGCCAGGGCACCGGTCCCGCAGTTCATCCCAATCTCACCTCGCACCGGTCCGTTGACCACTGTCATTGTAGCCATGGAGCTGGTGGAACTCCCTCGTGCACTGACCCCGCTCGCCGCTAGCGCCAGGATCACGGGGAAATATTCCGGTTTGGCGCCGGCCATGACAGCGTTGACCGCCACCTTCTCCACCGTGTACTCCCAGAACTCGCGGAAATGGGTCGGCCGCATGTGCCCGACAACTTCGTCTGGCCTGCGGCTGGTGTGCGCCAGCATCGCTGCCACCCGCTTCTCAGTGGGGAGGATGATGGGAAGCTGATCGGTCCAGTGGTTCTCCTGGAAGAGACGGTGCAGGTCCTCCTCGTTCCCCGAGTCCACCAGCCGGGGAGTTGACCGCTCGAAACTGGCGTCCTTCAAGTCCTCGTCACGCAGCGGTGTGGTGAGCCCTTCGATCACCTCCTGCATCAGAGGCCGGCCTGTGATGGGGTCATTGCCATCGACGTAGGCTCGCATCTCGCTGGGAGACTTGCCCATCACTGGGTGGGGCACAAACGCTTGTCGCATGTGCGGCATACCGTAGGTGCGCACAACCGATCGGACCACATGCTCGAACACCGAAGTGTGCAGGGATACGGTTGGCACACCGTAATCATGGTCAATTCTCATCCCATGCGCGGCGACCGCCGGCGCACAGGTGCTTCAGTGGCCGACCCCGATGATAGCGGCGTCGCCGTTGGCCTTGATCTCCTCCCAGGTGGTGGGGTCATCTTTTGTATAGACGCTCGAGATTCGCTTGAATGTCGTTCTGACGCTGGGCATTCGGTCATGAAACCAGTTCTGTATCTCCTTGAGCAGAAGCTCTGAGTCGTCAAAACGGCAATCCACCAAGTAGACTGTTTTGCCGTCAAGCCCATCGAGGCGTGGCGCTAAGGACTGATGGGTCACCTCTGGGGGGTATCCTACGGGGTTCAGTACCGTGATCTTGTCGTTTGCTGCCATGATTATCCTCCTCATCATTTTTTGTAGAGGCCTTCCTCAATGGGTTAAAATATTCTGCCACGGTGAATGTGTCAAACGTTATGGGGTAGGCAGTGAAGATTTCGTGGTGGGAGGGTCCCGACCCTATGGCCGCCCCGTGCGGGGGTTGGGGAACGGTATTGTCTCCATTCTTATTTTTCGGTATTATGCAGATTACCCGAGCGATGCCCGGTATCGATGGCTGGCTCGTTCTGAGCTTCGCCGACAGCGTTATATTACGATTGTGAATCGAGGAGGGATGATGAGTTCGACCGAATCACACGACGATCGGATTGTTGCCTTTTCACGTCTTGCCAATGGCCTTATCGACGAAGTCGGTAGGGTCCTTGTGGGTCAGGAACCCATGCTTTCACGACTGTTGATTGGCCTGCTTACAGGCGGGCATGTCCTCCTGGAGGGGGTACCGGGTCTGGCCAAGACCCTGGCTGTGCGGTGCTTGGCCCAGGCCATTGATACGGGCTTCTCACGGATTCAATTTACTCCCGACATGTTGCCTGCAGATGTCACGGGTACGGAGATCTTTAATCCGCGGGAGGGAACCTACAGCGTCAAGAAAGGACCCATCTTTTCCAATTTGATTCTAGCGGATGAAATCAACCGGGCCCCCGCCAAGGTTCAGGCCGCGCTATTGGAGGCCATGCAGGAGCGGCAGGTGACCATCGGGGAGGAGACCTATCCTTTGGCAGAGCTGTTCTTGGTCCTGGCCACGCAAAACCCCATTGAACAGGAAGGGACCTATCCGCTACCGGAGGCCCAGGTGGACCGATTCATGCTCAAGGTTAAAGTGGATTACCCCAATCGGGATGAAGAACTGAAGATTGTGGATCGCATGGCAGGTGGACGGGTGGTGGAGGGAGTGAGGAAAGTAGCTGGCCCCGAACAGATTCTCGAGATGCGCAGGGTGGCGGAACAGGTCTTCGCCGATAATAAGGTGCGTGACTATATCGTCGATCTGGTCCGAGCAACCCGTAACCCCATAAGCTCCGAACTCAACGGTCTTCAGGGCCTCATCGAGGTGGGGGCCAGTCCCCGCGCCTCCATTAATCTAATGAAGGCAGCCAAAGCCCACGCCCTGCTTCAAGGTCGCAATTACGTCACACCCCATGATGTCAAAACACTGGCACCCGATGTCATGCGCCATCGTTTGGTGCTTTCCTATGAAGCGGAGGCAGAGGGGAAGACCTCAGACGATATCATTCGGACAGTCCTCGAAACGGTTCTCGTGCCTTGAGCCTATGCTAGCTCGCGAAATCATCCAGCGCGTTCGCCAAATTCAGATCCGTACGGGTCGTCAGGTGGCCGACGTCCTGGCCGGCGAATATGTTTCTGTATTCAAGGGGACCGGAGTGGAGTTTGATGAGGTGCGTCCCTATGTCCCCGGGGACGATGTCCGTTCCATTGACTGGAACGTGACAGCACGCACCGGGGTGCCCTACGTCAAACGCTACGTGGAAGAGCGTCAGCTCACGGTGATGCTGATGATCGATATCTCGGCGTCCCAGGATTTCGGCTCGGCCCAACGGTCCAAGCGTGAGGCTACGGCCGAACTGGGGGCGCTCCTGGCCTTTTCCGCCATCCGCAACGACGACAAGGTGGGGTTAACGCTTTTCCATTCGGGTATCGAACAGTACATCCCCCCGCGCAAGGGACAGAAGCATGTGCTGCGCGTGATCCGCGAGATTTTGGCGCACGGCCATGAGGGGACAGGGTCCACAACTCACCCGAATGGTCTTTGGTGGCAGCGCTTCTTACCTTGGTCGAGGGGGCCTTTGCCGCGCAATCGGCGCCAGGGTACCAATATCGCCGGCGCCATGGAGTTCCTCCTGCAAAGCGCCAAGCGGAAGACTGTCTGCTTTGTGGTCAGCGATTTTCTGGACGCGGGTTTCGCGCGCGCGCTCTCGATGGCTAACCGGCGTCATGATGTGATTGCAGTGCTGGTGAGCGACCCGCGCGAGCTTGCGGTGCCCGACGTTGCTCTCATGACGTTGCGTGATGCAGAGCGTGGTGAGACCCGCCTCTACGATACGAGCTCCCGCGTATTCAGGGAGACCGTGGCACATGTTGCCACCGAGCGGGTGAAAGAGCTCGAGCGAAGACTGCGCCAGCGCGG
>JACZQL010000225.1 GCA_022545745.1 Deltaproteobacteria bacterium
AGTGTCCGACCGCCTGGGGTGCTCACCTTGAGACCCACGTCAGGGTAAAAAAGCGCGCAGCCCTCGTTCTTCTCGTTTCGGCCATGGCGCGCGCTGGCCGTCCATCCGGTCTCGGATGCCATCGGAAGACCGTTGCTCCGCCACTGATAGGAGAGCGTCGCCATGTCGCCGGTGGCGATCACCGAGAAGGCGTACCCGAATCCATACGTCTGCATCATCCAACCGGTAAAGAGAGTCCAGAACGGCCCGGAAAAAAATCCAATGGCGTAGTAGAGACTAAAGGCCGCATCGATGGACCGCTCATCCACGATATCGCTGAGCAATGCCTGGGTCAGTGATTGGCGAGAATGAACCGCCAGTCCATAGACGGCCAGGCTGATCAGTAACCAAACCGACATGCTCGACACCCACCCCAGCCAGATGGTGGAGAGGGATGATACCAGGAGTGACACCTGGATCGTGCCGACTCGGCTCACACGATCGGATGCCCAACCCCAAAGCAAGGGTGCTATCAGCCCTGCCGCCTGAAGTAGAGTAAAAAGAAACGCTGCATACGTGACGTCGATTTTCAGGTCGTTGACGAAGTGGGGGACAAGAAAGGTTGTATTCACTCCGCCACCCCTGCCTGCTGCCCCAACCATAAGTACCAGAGAGATAACCAGGAAGTTGCGGTTCTTGAGACAGGCCTTGTAGGCCTCCCACCCTTGAACGGCGTTGCCCCTTTTGCCTCCTCCTAAGGTTTCCCGAGGCGTGGCGGGGCGAACGGCATCACGGAAGAGGAAGTAGGGAACGCCAGTTAAAAAACTGATCCCGCCCACAAGCCAGAAAATGGTTCTCCAGTCCACATGGAGAAGCAGAAGGCCGGCCGTTATTGGGGCCAACAGTGAACCTATGTTGCCCGAGGTCGTATGGAGTGCGAGTGTTCGGCCGCGAGCTTCAGGATAGTGGGTTGCGAGCATGGTGGAACCCACGGGGTGCTGCGGGCTTGATCCAAGACCGGAGAAGATCCGGGTGCCAAGGACAAAAGAATAGCTCGAGGCAAAACCAGTCGCTATAACAGAAAGCCCCACGATTATATTTCCCGTTCCCAAGATGATGGCCCTTTTCACATAGGGGACGACGAATCCGTAAATGGCCTGTAGAAACTGAGCCGCCATACCCCTTAGCGTACTGATCATGCCGATTTGCAGGTAGCCGATCCCCAAGTCCCTCATCAGGAGCGGAAAGAGAACAGCCATCATTGAGGTCTGAAAGTGATTGACCAAATGGGAGGCACAGACGATGCTGAATATAGTCTTGCGCGCTAAGCTACCCGTCTTTGATTGCGTGTCCATGTTGATCTCGATTTCTTCATGATTGCACGGATTCCAAGGCAATCCACCACGATGCATCTAGATCGTATGCCTTGCTGATTACGAATTCAACAAAACTGCTTCTTACCCATCGTCAACAGAACGACTTCAGGAAACCAGCTATCAGTAATCAGCAGTCAGCTATCAGCCAAAAGGAAGAGAAAGACAGGAAGCAGTAGGCAGCGAGCAGTAAAGAATAGCACCGAGGATGGCAGATTGAGGATCGAAGATAGCAACACGAAAGAGGAAAATTAACCGCAGATTTTCGCCGATTCTCGCAGACGAAAAATGGCAAAGAGCAGAACGCAAAGCGCATAGCGTCCATTTTTAAGCCATCAGCTATCAGCCGTCAGCCTTCAGCTCTGGGCTCATTACTGCTAACTGCACATTGTCTTTCTGCTCCTTTTCTCAGGCTGACAGCTGAAAGCTGACGGCTGATAGCTTTCTTCACTTAGCACTCAGTCCTCGTTACTCGTCACTAATTTAGGCGCAGGGCTCAAAACTCGTTGAATTTTTCCGGGAGATGAAATAGGTTCTACCTTCACTCAATTCAGAGGAGGCAAAATAGTGTCGTATCGCATCATAGGACATCCGACCCCCCAGGCCGGAGAATCTAAGGTCACCGGTGACGAAAAGTATTCCGCGGACGTGATGCTCCCTGGAACCCTATGGGCCAAGACCCTGCGGAGTCCCTACCCGCATGCACGCATCGTCCGCATAGACACCTCACGGGCCGAGTCGGCGCCAGGCGTACACGCCGTCATCACAGGGAACGACGTGCGCGGCATCCTCTATGGACGCCGTTACCGGGATCTGTCCGTCTTGGCCCAGGATAAGGTCTGTTTTGCTGGAGAGCGTGTGGCAGCGGTGGCGGCGGAAGACCGACAGGCGGCGGAGGAGGCCCTGGACCTCATCCATGTGGAATACGAGGAGCTCCCCACTGTCTTCGATCCTCTGGAGGCAATGCAGGATAGTGCTCCCATTATTCACCCAGACGTAAACAGCTATCCTGGACTTCCGGAAAAACTCGAGAAGCCTTCCAACGCCTACGTCCACGATCTCCACGAAAAGGGGGACGTTGATGCGGGATTTGCCCAGTCCGACATCATTGTCGAAAACACCTTCACCGTCCCTCGAGTTCACCAGGCCTTCATAGAACCTCACTGCTGTCTCGTCTGGATCGATGACCAGGAACGGATACAGATCTGGTCTTCGAGTAAGGCCCCCCATGGGGTCAAGGAGAGCATGTCAGAGGCCCTGAATATTCCCGCGGAGCGCATCCTGGTGAACCCCGTCTCCATAGGCGGTGATTTCGGGGGCAAAGGAGGTATCCTGGACGAGCCCGTTTGTTACTTTCTAGCTCTCAAAAGTGGACGGCCGGTAAAGATGGTCATGGATTACCAGGAAGAATTCATGGCGGGTGACCCACGGCACAGGGCGATCTTTCAAATGAAGACGGGAGTCAAGAGGGACGGGACACTCGTTGCCCATCGAATGGATGCCTTCTTCGACAGCGGGGCCTACGGTGGTCTCAGGCCTGGGGCGATCATTAATGGCGCTGCCCAGGGAGGGGCTTGGTACAGGTGCCCCCATGCGCGCATTTCGGTAAAGCGCATTTATACGAATAACATTCCTGGCGGCCAAATGAGGGCGCCCGGGGAACCGCAGTCGTTTTTCGCCGCCGAATCCCATATGGATTGTGTGGCCCGGAGACTCGGCATGGACCCGTTGGAATTCCGGCAGAAGAACCTCATCGAAGCAGGGGACAGCATGCTGACCGGGGCTCGCTATCAGGAACTCAGGGCGAAGGAGACCCTCGAGGCCGCGGAGAAGGCCGCGCGCTACAGGTCCCGCAAGTTACCCAACGTCGGGCGAGGGATCGCCATGGGAGAGCGACGACCCGGAGGAGGAGAGACCTCTCTAGCAGTGGAGCTAAACGCTGACGGATCCGTGGTTTTGCACACGGGGGTGGTGGAGCAAGGGACCGGGACTTATACGACCCACAGGCAAATCGTGGCAGAAGAGCTTTCCATCCGCCCTGATGAGATTCAGGTCAAGACCTTGGATACAGACTCGTCTCCCTTCGATTCCGGCATTGGCGGAAGCCGTGGAACCCGTACTGCAACCAAGACCGCCTTCGACGCGGCGGCGCAAACCAAGCAGGAGCTTTTTCGCCTGGCGGAGGAGGTGCTCGGATGGCCTCAAGGGGAACTGACCCTGGTGGGAAGAGAGATCGTGCACAAGAAAACCCGACAACGGCAGCGTTGGGACAAATTACTCTCTCGCGCGGGCAAATCCATCTTCAAGCAAGTGATCAACAAGGACTCGGGTCAATCCCACGTAACCGCCTTTACCGCCCAGGTGGCAGAGGTCTCCGTGGATTCCCAGACGGGCGAGGTCAAGTTGCTACGCTTTACTACAGCTCACGACGTAGGGACCATCATGAATCCCATTGGCCATCAGGGCCAGATCGACGGCGGTGTGATCCAAGGGGTAGGCTTCGGGTTGATGGAGCAACTCCTGGTGGATGAAGGGCACGTGACCACTCTCCACTTTGGCGACTACAAGATCCCCACCGTCAAAGACATCCCTCCGCTCAGGACCGTGATTCTCCAGGGACAAAATGGCGTGGGGCCTTACAACGTCAAGGGCATCGGTGAAAATCCTAACACGCCGGTGGCGGCTGCCATAGCCAACGCCGTGGAAGACGCTGTGGGGGTACGTATCCGGGATCTGCCGGTTACGTCGGAGAAGGTGTTTCAAGCCCTGCAGGCGAAAAGAGGATTGGCAATCTAGCAGGCTGCTGAAAAAGACTCATATGCCAACAGCCTGCTGCAAGCAGGCGTTTATGAAAGTGGCGGTTAATCGCCGGGAAAATTTTCCCGCTCTAAGCAGAGTCGCTCCAACGTACCGCCAGTCAATCAGAATTGGCAGTGATGTCATCCGACCCTTCGCCTCATTTGAACATTCTATCGCTAAGAATCTATCGGTCATGAGCCAAGACGGATCGAGAGCACACCCA
>JACZQL010000226.1 GCA_022545745.1 Deltaproteobacteria bacterium
GCGGGTGGGCGTTCTTCATTGGTTCCAAGGTCCTCTATTCCTAGCTTGATTTCTAGCTCGTATGCCTCATTGAGAAGGCTATCGTAACGACTTTGGTTCTGAGTCCAAAAGCTCTCAAGCTTGTCAGCCACGCTACCTCCCGCGCAGTAGCCCCGCTTAGGTAGGAAAGGGCGGCTCCGGGCCAAGCGGGAACTGGCCCCCGGCAGCTGTCCGGCGAGCCGCCCCTGACACCGCTCGATCCTATCAAGCGCCTAGCATCCTGTCCAGGCGGCCCTGTCGTCTCCGATGGCCTTGCGCTTAGGTCAAAGAAGTAAGCGAAATCTGCCCCAACCCCCAAAGGGTGTGACGGTCTTTCAAGGGTTTACGCGGCTCCCACCCCTTGCGGTTTGGGGCAATAATCGTGAATCCCTCAACTACCGAAGGTGAGAGCGTTCACGGCGGCCAACTTCTTTTCGTCGGATGTGTGCAAGTAAGCCTGGGTCGTCGTGATGCTGGCATGACCCATGAGGTCCTGAACGGTGCGAAGGTCCACCCCCTGGTCCAGGAGCGAGACAGCAAAGGTGTGTCTGAGCGTGTGAGGCGTCACACGTCGCTTTATGAGGGCTTCCTTGCGTGTACGGCTCACAAGGTGCCTGATGGCCTTGTAGGTGAGCCTACGGGCCTCATAGGGGCCATGCTTGCCCAAGGTCAGAAAGATAGGCTCGCCAGGGTCGTGACCATTCCGCCCCTCCGCCTTCCAGTAGGCCCGGATCGTCTCTAGTGCCTTTGGGTGGAGTGGCACCCTTCGGACCTTCCCGCCCTTGCCGTTGACCACCAAGACGGGCTGGTTGCGGTAGCTCTCGATGTGGCCCACGTCCAGGGTGCATAGCTCTGCCGACCGAAGCCCCGTGGCCATCATGGTCTTGAGCAGGGCGTAGTCCCTCTTGCCTTGAAGGGTCCGGCGGTCCGGCACCCGGAGCATGGCGGCTATCTCCTCGGGGGTGAGGAAGGTGCTCTCTCGACTGAATCGTGGGGATGCTTGACTGCGTGAGGTCTGGATGTTACGTTTAGCCATAGCTCGACTCCTCTATGAGGGGTTGTGCCTTGGGCAGAGCGGTTGTCTTCGCGGGTAGACGCTCTGCCCGTTTTACTTCTTGCCCTTCTTATTTCGCTCCTTGACGTGCTCCCTGACTATGGAAATTACCTTGTCACGGAGTGTCATGCCGTCCTCCGCACAAGCTATCTTCAGCGAACGGTACAGGTCGTCAGGGAAGTTCCTAATAGAGACAACAGCCACCTGGTTAGACTCCTCTTCAAGTTGAATATGCTACAAATGTAGCACTAACTGCATCCTCTGTCAACAGAAGAATGCCCCTGGGCGGGCATTGTTGAATATAAAAAGGGTACTCCAGGTAAGCAAAAGGCCCGCGGGTCGCACGGGCCTTGCCTAGTGGAAATGGAATAGGGGTTATTTCTCTCTATTGTTACCCTTAGACACCATTAGACTACAGAAGGTTTGGTTGAACCCATCGCACCAAAAGTGATTAGTAGCAGATTTCAACAGTTATTGCCCCTGAGCCCCAACGGTCAAGAGTTACGATAACATCGTGAAATATGCCATTTCGATTAGCGGCGGTCACCATAGCGAAAAACTCCATAAAGCCACATTCCGTCTTAGGATAGGACCGTTAGGGTGATAATAAATTCCTCCCTTTAAGCGGCTTCCATTCACGATGACTCCCTTACTCCGAACCGCCAGCCTTATCGAAATCTAAACAGAGGACTACATGGGTCTCCCCTCCAATACTCAACTCTCCATGATGGCGAAAGCCGCAATGCATCATGAGCCGAAGGAGCGCCGCGTTCGCCTTGGGCGTATATGTCCATAAGCGGGCCATCCCATGGGACCGGCAGTAATCCAAGAAGGCTTGGAGCAATTGCAAGCCCAGCCCTCGGCTTCGGTAGGCCTTATCGATGGCCAGGGCGAAGATGTGTCCCTCGGGCTTCGCGGATGGGTTGGTCATGAAACGGCGTGCCCATTTGACAGCCTTACGGAATGCACCCCATTCTTTAAGCATGAGTCGGGCGGCGGCAAGCAGACATTCGAGGCCCTGTGTACGAACGAGCGTCCATCGCCAGGCTGAGGTATCCTGTATCCCCACAATGAAGCCGACGACCTTGCCGTCGCGGACCTGCACGAATCCAAACCCCGTCGAGGCTGGATGGCACATCGTGGGATAGAGGGCCCGTTCGTGAAACCGGCGACCGGAGTTCGCTGGCAATATGCTCAAATGGAGGTTCACGACCTCGGGGATGTCCGCCGGATGGAAAGGACGCAGTCCTGTCTGTGACCCTTGAACCTGGTCTTGCACTCCGGTGGTGCCCTCCCCTGAGCGATCAGTCTAACAAACAGGCTGGCAGGAGGCCAACTTGCTTATGACATCAACAGAAATTGACCCTGAGCCTCAACGGTCACGAGTAACGATAACAACGTGTTATCGTAACTGGGCCTATCTTCTCAGATCGTGCCCCGAGTTTATCGCTTGACTAAAGCAAAGATATTTTCCGATGGAAGGAAAATATTTATCTTGAGAGACATTAGCCTTTTCAGCGGTCTCCAGCAAAATCGATGCAGATATTTTACAAGGGGACTCTCAATAATACTTCTCACGGTGCGTTGCTCCTTGAAAAAGGTTTTTCCATGAACGAAATAAAGCGCCCTTTCCAGCCTTGTTTCCATGAGATTGAGCCGGTTTAACTGAATCATAATCGTCTGATAGCGGCACTTGGTTAACAACTGTGCTATAGACTTCTCATTGAAAAAATGAAGAAAAAGACCCCGGGAGTAAGGATTCAAATGTAGTTGGTGTGGGACTTCTATGTACATGACCCCTTTTTCGGAAAGCAGTCGCATCAATCCGTGTAATATCACATCCGGTCTGATCAGATGTTGCAGAATGGTTGAAATAACGATCAAATCAAATTGTGGAAGGTCATCCCGAGTAATAAAGGTCTCAAGCAACATCGGGTACGTTGCAATCCCCTGGCTTTCTAAGTAACGACAAATCTCTTCCATAGGTTCCAACGCGTATAGATTCTTGAACCCCTTTTGTCGACAATGGTAGAGAAACGGGGCATAGCCGGAACCGAGGTCGAGAATCCTAGCATCTTCGAGCAAGTCGATATGGTTCAAGATCAGGTGTAACTGTATGCTGGCTTGGTTAAAATATTCCCAAAGGCTCGCGTTATACGTCAAGTTCTGCAACCAACTCTGTTCAGCGAATTCATGGGTCATTCCATAGTTCTGCCAAAAATCAGCTCCCCTATAATACTCTCTAATTTTGTCCTCGAACGGGATTGGATAGACCATCACGTGTGAACAGTTCGTGCATGAGACCAGCGGATAAGGAATCTCGCGGGCTCCTTCATATACTGGTTCGTCGCTCACAGTGCTCAATAAATACGACCCTGCCGGCGTGTTATGCTCATGATTGCAACAGCAGCATGCGAAATTCATTGAAGCATCCGATGTAATTTAATTGCCAAGAAACTTGTTTTCAGGAAGGGGCCTTTTCAGCCACCAGAGCAATCAGATATCCAAAGAGCCCCGGCCATTCCCAGCGGCTTTCAAGGCGATCGAAGGGCCACAGAAGGGGGCGCGCGAGCCGGTAAAGAGGAATTTTGCGCTTGTATAAGAAGAGTTCCGCCATCCGAAGGATCCCCGGAAAGGCCATGATGCCGGTGCGGTGGCGGACTCGCAGGCCACATTTCTCCACTACACGGCGTAACTCACCGTAACTGAAGGACTTTTCCGGGCTGTAAGGATATTTGCCGAAGAGGTCGAGGGCCTTGACCAGCAACGGGCGAAGGAAAATATTCCACTTGTGGGGCACTCCGATAATTGTTTTGCCCCCGACCTTGAGAACGCGGTGGACCTCGTCAACGGCGTCCTGGTACTCGTCGATGTGCTCTATGGTTCCCATAGTGTAGACGAAGTCGAAGGAGTTGGTCGCGAAGGGGATGTGCCGGATGTCTGACTGCACCAGATGAAGGGGGCCCTCTGTTTCCCCGGAGTTTTGGAGAGCCCTGGAGGTGACGACACTGCTGAAATCCAGGCCAAAGGCCTCGGCGCCTTGAGACTTAATCCAATGCAGTATACGGGTGTTCACGGCCTCGTTCCAAAGGTCCAGTTTCAAGACCCGTTTTCCCTTTAGAGATCCGAAAAATCGTTGGAGCAGGGCAATCTCCCGTCGACGATAATACTGAGTCGAGGAGGTGTGGAAAATATCCGGCATAGCCCGGGCCACCCCGTCCCACCTCTCACGCTGGTACTGCCAGATCGGCGCCATCGGGTCTTTGTCGATAATCCCAGTCCCTTCCA
>JACZQL010000227.1 GCA_022545745.1 Deltaproteobacteria bacterium
ACCCACGAGTTGAATGTCGCCAGATTATCCTTAACTTTGATGGCCTGGATAACCTGGGGAAGATCCTTGACCTGTGGGTCGTCAACCGTCCCGTGAATAAGAAATGGGATCAGTTGCTCGTCTCCTGTTGCGTCCAGCATAGCCTTGGCAGTAACACTCATGGACTCCCATCCCCAGCAGGCGCCATCCACTTCTTGTTTCTGCATGGCGATGCGGATCGTAGAAGTTCCACGGTACCCGGTGATTACATCGAAGTTGGTTCCCAGGGTTTTATTTAGGATAACCGGCAGGTCGTAAGTGGTCCCTCCCGGTGTTGTGGAGCCCAACTTAATGCGTTGGCTAGAGTTTCGGATATCCTTGAATGTCTTTAGGCCGGTAAAACCCATGATGGCGCAAGCCGGAAATCCCTTAACGGGGGCACCAATCCAGCCCATCCTTTCAGCTTTCAACTTAACAGCTCTGTCGCCGAGGGCCTGCTTTAGGACTATCGAGCTATTCCAGACCCCCACGGTTAGCCCGTCTGGCTTGGCCCTGTTGTAAGTGTAGTTGGCAGCGATCAGGCTGCCGGCGCCACTCCTGTTCTGCACTACAGGGATTGGGTTTCCCGGGATGTACTTGCCAATATGGCGTACCACTGCACGGGTATAGGTGTCGTATCCGCCGCCCGGTGTATAACCCACCACGAATCGAATGACCTTACCCTTATAGAAGTCATCAGCCAAAGCACTGGTTGAGCCACCTACAACGATGGCCAGTCCAATGGCTAGTACAATTAAATACATGATTTTCCTGTACATAAATTCCTCCCTTAAAATAAAGAGGAAACATTAGGATGGATTGACGACAGAGTCAACCCTCCGGGCGGTTATTGTGAATTATTTATGAGATTTTTAGAGGTTGAAATTCGACGAATTCTGGCAGTTATTAAAACAGCGTTTTATTTAATCGTTACCTCTAAAGCTTTCAATTCGCGTCTGGCAGATTTAAAGTCAGGGTTAATCCTCAGGGCCGCCTCAAATTCCTCCTGCGCTTCCGCGCGCCGCCCAACTGCAATAAGAATTTTTCCCAGCTCGTAACGGGCCACATCATCATCTGGACAGAGCCTGAGGCCCTTGCGGTAAAGGGCGATGGCTTGAACACGATTCTCCGCCTCTTGGCCCTTCTCAAAGTCCCGAAAGGCGAGGTTACAATCCTGTCGTTTTTGCTCCATCTTTAACTTGGCAAGCTTGATTTGCTCGATCTCTCGGCGTTGACGAGCAATCTCCTGCCTGAGCCTTTGGATTTCCGCGTCCTGTTGTTGCATGAGTTTCGACTCACAGGAAACGAGAATGAAAGCAAGTAACAAAAGCGGTAGGACCGAGAATTTCGAAATTCGAAATTCGAAATTCGAAATTTGTTTGTCCGGTTTAGGCATAACCCATAGCCGAAAGAAATTCTCTCAGAGAATGAAACTGTAGATAGGGGTTGGTTCTTCTTTGCTCCCCGAGAGTGGAGATGGATTTGTCGGAATAGTTATGCCCGGGGAACAGGAGGGTCGTTTCGGGTAAATCCATTAGCCTTTGGGTCAGGCTGAAATACATCTGTTCAGCATTCCCTCCCGGGAGATCCACTCTACCACAGGAACCAATAAACAGCGTATCTCCCGATACAAGACGGTCATCGATGAGAAAGCATTGGGAGCCGGGGGTATGGCCGGGCGTGTGAATGAGCCGGATGTTGATCCCGCCGACGTCTATCCCATCTCCGCTTTCTACTTTGATGAGATCAGAGGGGGAGAGGAATTTGAGGAATTCCGCCTCCTCCTTGTGGACGATGACCTTGACCTTTGCCTTCTCCAGTAGCTCTGTGATTCCCTCGATATGAAGGCCGGAAAATTGCCCGCCGATATGGTCAGGGTGCGTATGGGAGACGCAAGCATGGGTGAGCTCCATATCGTCCTCGGCGACGATGCGCAGAATTTCTTCGATGTCCCATGCGGCATCCACCACCGCTACCTTGCGAGTCTCGAGGGAGCCCACCAGGTAGACAAAATTCTGCATGGGACCCATTTCAATCTGTTTGAAGTAAAGGTTATCGATCAATTCGCCTTGGCCGCCAGGGATTCGTAGCTTACACCGTCTGCATTCTCCTGGCTAACCGGCAATCCCAGGCTGGACCAACCCGGAGCGATCACCTGCCCAGATGGGTCACGCATGCCGCCAAATCCACCGCGAACGCTGGAGATATCCTGATAGCCTGTTCCTTGCAGAAGCTCTGCGGCTCTATTCGAACGGGGACCGGCCTGGCATCCCAGGATGATCTTCTTGTCCTTGAGGAAATTTGCCTCTACCACCTGGGCAAACTCCTTGTTGAGCGCCATTCCCTGAGCCGGATCCGGAAAGGCAATGGGGATATTGACCGCGCCCTCAGGATGACCCGAGGAAAATTCATGCTCTGTACGGACGTCGATGTAGACGCAACCTTCTCCGGAGTTGAGCATGTCATAGGCTTCCTGAGGAGTAATTTGTTTGATCGCCATAGAGAACTCCTTTCTTTAGCTTTCAGCTCTCAGTGGTCACCTTTCAGCCGGAAAATCAAAAGCGTCTGGGGATTTGCAGCAAAAGGTTTCCTTATAATTGTTTTGCTTATAGCCGACGGCTGACTGGTCTTTTAAACCATTGGGCTGAAGGCTGATAGCGGTTTTACTTGATTGCGCTGAAGACTCGTTACTTAACAGTGAACACTTCTTCGATCACATCCCCATAATATTGTACCCGGCATCAACGTGGAGAACTTCTCCGGTCACGGCGCTTGCCATATCGCTCAGTAGATAAAGGGCCGTACGTCCGACTTCGTCCTGGTCAATATTTCGCTTCAAGGGAGCGCGCTCACTGCTAAAGTGGAGCATCTCCTTAAAGCCACTGATTCCAGAGGCTGCAAGAGTCCGTATGGGACCAGCAGAGATGGCGTTCACCCGGGTCCCTTTGGGCCCCAGGTCGTAGGCCAGGTACTTCACGCTGGCTTCAAGGGCGGCCTTGGCGACACCCATGACATTGTAGTTGGGGATTACCTTTTCCGATCCCATGTAAGTCATGGTGAGAATAGCACCCTGGCGTCCCTCCATGAGGGTAGCCGCATGACGCGATAGCGCAACCAGAGAATAGCTGCTGATGTCCAAGGCCAGATGAAATCCTTCACGGCTCGTCTCGATGTAAGGATTGGTGAGATCCTCCTTGTTGGCATAAGCAATGGCATGGACCAGGAAGTCCAACCCTCCCCATTCCTGCCGGATGTTCTGGAACACCTGTTTGATTTCTTCATCCTTTGTGACATCACAGGGGAGAATGATTTTGGATCCTATCTTTTCCGCTAGGGGTCTCACCCGTTTTTCCAAGATTTCTCCCGCATAAGTGAAGGCCAGATCCGCGCCCGCTTCGTGGAGCATCTGGGCAATCCCCCATGCGATGCTCTTATCGTTCGCAACGCCAAAGATGGCTCCCTTTTTACCTTTAAGCATCTTCATAGGTGCCCCCCGCCTGCTATTTTTTCCCCCGAGGTGTTTCCACAAGACCTCTCTGCCACAGATACTCCTGCTCTCCCAGGTGTTTCCCGACCCAGCGAGAGAGAACAAAAAAGAGGTCGCTCAAGCGATTGATATATTTGATCCCCCACTCACTGGTTTCCTCGACCCTGGATAGCCGAAGGACCTCCCGCTCGGCTCGCCTGCACACCGTTCTGCACTGATGGAGATAGCCCCCGATCCTTCCCCCCCCTGGAAGGATGAAGGATTTCAGGGGTTCGAGTGTCTTCTGGCACTCGTCAATGATTTCTTCGATCCTTTTGACCTGTTCTTCTCCGATGGAGATGGCTCCCTTGAAGCGGGAATCCGGTGGAGTCGCCAGTTCGCTGCCGAGGTTGAAAAGCTCTTCCTGGATATCGCGCAGGACTTGATCCAAATAACGATGTGTCTCCCCCTCCTTAATTCTCTCCTCGTTGAAGACCCTTGCCAAACCGACGATGGAGTTGAGTTCGTCCACGGTCCCGTAGGCCTCGATCCGCGGGGAGTCCTTGGGAACCCGCTTCCCACCAACTAGACCCGTTTCCCCTTTGTCTCCCGTACGGGTGTAAACGCGATTGATTCTGATGGCCATGGTGTTTGTCAAAATTCAGGAGTCAAATTTCAGAATGAAAATCCGTTTCTCCTAAATATCGCCTCCTGGATATATTATGGTGGATTCTTTGTTAATAACACTAATCTCACGTATGGCCAACAGTTGACCCCGATCCGACAAAAATGACCCCGCTGTAAGTCGTCAGGACTGGACATTGC
>JACZQL010000228.1 GCA_022545745.1 Deltaproteobacteria bacterium
TGCCATGCGGTTTGCTGCCCGCGAGATTAAGTGAGCCCATCCCTGCTCGGGAACCAGGTATATCGTAAGACTAGGCTGAAAAGGATGACACTACCACCGATAAGCGTGGGGATGGATGGGACCTCACCCACTCCCCACGCCACCCAAATGGGGTTGAGCACTGGTTCGATGAGCACAATGAGAGAGGCTTCCTGAAGGGCTAGCTTCTCGAGGCCTTTGGAAAAGAGGAAATAAGGAACCCCCAACTGAACTACCCCCATTACAGCTAGAGCCAGGAGCTGTCCTCCAAAAGGTGTTGAATGGGAAACCATGAGAGGGAGAAGAGCAATGGAACAAACAAGGTTGTTGATGAAGGTCAGGACCAGGGGGTCAAAACCTGCTAAAAATCGAAGGTTCATCATATAGATAGCAAAGAGAAACCCGCTCAAGACGGCCACCGATACTCCCCATAGGTCCTGCCCGCCGCTACTCCCGGCGCAAATAACGGCTACACCTAACATGGACAATAGCAGGGTCACGAGATTTCCCTTAGAGACGGGTTCACGGAACAACAATCGAATGAAGAGGAAAACGAATATGGGGGCCGTGTATTGTAAAACGATTGCGTTGGCCGCCGTCGTGAGCTTGTTACTAAAAACAAACAAACTAATAGCCGCCGTATAACTGGTGACCGAAATCAAAAGATGAAAAGATGCTTTCCACCTTCTTTTCCTTAGGAAGAGTAAGAAAAATAGAGAGGCGAATAGGCTACGGTAAAAGACAATGACGACGGCTGGAAGCGCCAGTGACTTGATGAAAATTCCCGCGAGGCTCCAGAGTAAACCAGCGAGGAGAATGAATATCCGACCCTGATTGACATTAGCAATGAGATGCCATGATTCTTTAGCGCCCACCATTGATTATCCCTGCGTATATATTTTTCTTATCACACCTCCCCTAGGTTTTGCACCGATTCCTGCGCGGGAGGAGGGTTTTGACAATATTAACGACTCAGAGGTTGTTGAAACAATCTGTTTACAGGCTGGTGGCATATGAGTCTTTTTCAGCAGCCCCCTAGTGGGAAGGGAGGTCTCTGCTAATTATGAAAAAGGGGAAGGGAAGTGACCAGGGGAGTGAGGATGAGAATCAAACGTGAGGAATGATCTCAAATTAGCCGTTTGAGTTTAAATAGGCGTGAAACAGATGTTTGACTCGATCGAGCTGATTGAGTTCTAAGGAGAAGGTGGTCAACGATGCAAAAGAATCAAGGCCGACCACGGCATTTAGGCTGGCATCTTTGATATGAATCTCTGAAAGCCTTTGACAAAAACTCTTGTTGACAATTTGAACCTGCTCATAAATTTCCTGAAGATTTTGAAGCTCCCAATCAGGTTTTGGCCATCCTTGCATACGAAATACTGAGCAAGCAAGTACATGGAAAGTATCCGATAGATGGTTTCCTCAGGAGTGGCAAAGGGTAAATGGGTCTTTACCATGGGTCTGAGTTTGTCCATAACAGGACAACCACTGGTTACCATGAAAATGCCAATGAGTGAGCTAATGGCAGTCTGCAGATCCGAGTGCTTGAGGTAATTTCTTGCTTCCGTGATAATCTCCACATCCACTTCTTCATAGGAAATGGAGTTTTTAAAAAACTCCACCACCTCCACAAGATTCAAAGCGATGGGACAATTGGGATGGAGTTTATCGCTGAGAGGACAATTCGGGCATTTGCGATAGGACAACCGAGTCCAGTCAGGAACAGAGGACCTTTCTCGTCGGATCAAGGAGAGGGTCTCCCCATCCAGTCGGACATTGAATTCTCGCACGCTTTTATCCGAGAACGTAAACTTATACTGAATGGAAATGGTATCTTCCGTTAAACCTTTGTCCGCCTTCATGATTCCGCCTGCTTCCACTTCTGATAGTACCACAAGAAGGGTTGAGCAGGCGAGGGAGAGGTCACGGAAGACCGCCTGGGAGAGAGACACAGCGAAACCAGCTATCAGTTATAAGCCAAAGATACGAGAAAGACAGTATGCAGTTAGCAGTAGGCAGCGAGCAGTAAAGAATAGAACCGAGGATGGAGGATTGAAGATCGATGATAGCAACACGAAAGAGGAACATTAACTGCAGATCGACGCAGATAAGTAACAGCAAGGAGCAAAGCGCATGGCGCATAGCGTCAGGCGGGCTACACTCAGGTGTTAGTACTTAACACTTAAAACTTAACACTGTTATCTCTTCTTTTTGCTCGCTGCCTTCTGCCGTTTGGTCGCTCTTTACGCCATGCGCTTTGCGCCTTAGCATCTGCGAGAATCAGCGAAAATCTGCGGTTAAAACTCTTCGCGGGCTTGGCTCAGCCCAAGGCTGATCCGTCCTCTGGCGGAGTCTGGCGCGAAAAATCTTGTTGAAGTCGTTCTGTCGAACATTCTATCGGTAAGAATCTAAGCGGAGAGCCCTATGAGCGACATCAAGTTTCGACTCAGGCACACCATGTTGCCCGTACGCGATCTCGATCGTACCATTGATTTTTATACCCGGCTACTTGGAATGGACATCATGCGCCTTCGCCAACAGGATGAGACTACGCGAGTGGGTTACCTGGGTTATGGTAGCGAGGATGAGGGACCAGCCCTTGAGCTGATCCAGAGTGGCGGCCCAACGGATCCTGTTCAGATACCACCCTGGGCGGGCCATTTTGCGATTATGGTTTCAGACCTTTACGCGCTCTGTGAAAAGTTGACAGCGGCAGGAGTGACATTTACTCAAGAACCTCGACCCAATAAGCCCGGGAGTCGAGATCTCATGGCCCATATTCTGGACCCCGATGGGTACTTGATCGAGCTAAACGAACGGCATACTCTGACTGGTCCACCCCTCAAACGCTAATGACGAGGGCTGTCAGCGTAAAAAGACAATAGTAAAATCGAACCCCGTGTCTGCCTGTGAATTTCGAAAGGTGGAAGGTTTATCTCTGTTTTCCCGAAGGATCAGGTCATGGTCCATACCCCATCCACCATTCCCACCTTTTTCCGGCGGCGTTTCGGATCATCATGGGGAACGCCGTCGACGCTCAACCTGATATCGGCGTTCACGTTCCCGGTTAAATAATAACTGTGCTCAACGAGCCCATGCACAATGGGCGAGCAGTCAATCTGGCAGACCTTGTTGTGAAGCACTGCCGGACGTGCGGCCCCCGACGTCCCGAGACGTTCGGGATTCCCTTTTGTGTAATCGGAAACGTGAAGGGCCATGTCCCCTCGGTTGTAATAGACACTGACACTACGGGTCACTTCATGGAGGGAGCTCATTTCTTGGCTCGGTTCGAGCACGTTATCATCCACGTCAGCCGCACAGAGGAAGACATGCTCAAATATCCTGGGTAGAACGCTCCTGGGGGTGAACTCCGCCATCCGCTCCAGGGCATTCTGCAGGACATAGTTCCCCATGGAATGGCACAGCAAATGAATGTCTTGATCGCATAACTGCTCGCCTCCTTTCGACCGATCCCTGAGCATAACGAGATAGTCGGCAAGTTTTAGGAATCCCCTGCCAATGGCGTATCCCGATCCCCTCGCATCCGTGCGATCCGACTTGTACGAGACAAAGGGCAAGCCCATGCCGTCCGAGGGCCAGGTAAAAAGCACCACGCGAACCCCCTGGCTCGGGTCCCTGTTCTGAGATTGGTTCAACATTTCCTGGAGTGATAGGGCAGCACCTACGGCACCGGCCCACGAGACGTTATAGCCATGTAGGTACACGAGAACGTCCGTGTGTTTTCTCATATACCCCCTGAGCTCATTGAACATGGCAATGGATCCCAGTTGTTTGTTCGGCTGGTGGATATCCGCAAACTCCGGGTTGATTCGTTCCCTGTAGGCTTGTATTTTTGCCGAGCTCGCCCGCGAGGTGAGGTAGTCTGCCAGATCATTCCCGTTACCCACCCCGTCCCCCACTGGGGCATTGAGAAACTCGTTGATCTTTCGTTCATCGGCCTGCAGCGTTAGCTTCCCGAACCGAAGATTTTCTGAGCCATCATCGCTGAACTTGGCCCCGTAGCCCTCAGGTCGAAAACGGTCCTTACCCTCATGCCTCCTGTTGGTAGCATAGAATAGAGAAAGAGCTTTCATGGTACCTCCAGCCTGACATCCTGACGGGAATTTGATCTATTTTTCTTTCATTAACCCCGATCCGACATTCATTGGCACTGGAAACCATTTCTGAACCCCACCAAATCAGAGCCGACCACTGGGGGTGCCATGAATGAAAAATTCACCTGGGGTGAAATTCGGGAGCACCATTTATTGGGTCGCAAACCCGTGCA
>JACZQL010000229.1 GCA_022545745.1 Deltaproteobacteria bacterium
TGCGACGATCATCCGACGGTACCCCTTCGAGCACACGCTCTACCGAATCCCAGGAACGCGGGTAGAAAGAGGCCACGTGCGGGAAATCCGACTCCCACATAATGTTGTCGATGCCGATGAGGTGTCTGAGTTTAATACCTTCCACTTCGAACCAGAAGTTCACGTACATCTGACGGCGCACGGTCTCGCTCGGGCGTGTGGTAATTCCCTCCGTCCATAGATGGCGACACTCCCACTCGTGGTCGCATGCGGCCAGTGCGTAGTTGACACCCCCAATCCCAGCCTCGGCAAACACACACTTGAGACGTGGGAAGCGCTCCGTAACGCCAGAAAAGATCAGTTGAGGGATGATCTGCGCCGGGGTTACCGCAGATGTGGCGGTCATCGCCGAGTGGGCCTGCCGCGGCGAGTAACCACTCCACTTTCGCACAGACGCCCCCGCGCGGAGGTTTGCTGAACCGTGGAAGTGGATGGGAAGACCCAGCTCTTGGCAGGCTCCCCAGATCGGATCCCAGTACGGGTCGGTAAGGTGAGGGAGTGACTTGGGCATCTGCCCTAGGACATTGACCCCGCGATGGCCGGCCACTTTAGCACGCTCGATCTCGCGCTTGATGGTCTGCGGGTCACTGAGGTAGGGAAGGATGGCAAGTGGCAGGTAGCGGTCGCTGGTCTGCGCCCAATCGGCGAGCGAGTCGTTGTAGGCCTTCACCACGTCCTGCTCGAATTCTTTATCCCCGAACTCGAAGTAGGCGCCGCCCGGGGGATTAGGAAAGAGCACCTCCGCATCGACCCCGTCGGTGTCCAAGGCCTTCAGGCGCTCCCGTGGCACATACGCAGTCCTTGGAATTTCCTCCCAGCGCTGAGGATAGGTGGGGAAAGGATCGCCCATCAGAGCCGGGCAATTGCCAACATTATCACCGCGGGGCTTGCCATAAACGGACCAACGGTTAACCCGTCGTCCATCCTTCTCCACCTCGACCACTTGGGGAATACGGTTCCCCCACTTTTGAACCGACATCCGAGAGGTGAAAGCGTCGCGGTCAAACGCCGCATGGGAGTCCACGCTTATCAGGCCATACTTGATTTCCATCTCTCCTCCAAAACTCAGAAAACTCCGTGACCCGGCTCGTGTCTTTGACGGTCAAGCCAGACGCTGCTAGTACCCAGCTTGGATCCTCCGAGCGCTAGTCCCAATATTGGCCTGGTGGACCGGCTAGTGAGCAACAAATTAAAGCGCAGGAGGGCTCTACACACTTATCACACAACATACCAAACTTGTGCCCATGCGCAACCGTGAGCGCTTCGATTTCAATTCCATTGGTACCTCGTCAGACGCAAAATAGTTCTACCGGTTTTGGTGGAAAGAATATGATGGT
The DNA here is from genome assembly GCA_022545745.1 of Deltaproteobacteria bacterium. Next base: position 1,377 of record JACZQL010000229.1, read on the forward strand.
GAAAGTGATAACTTTCTAGTCACTCACCCCTTGCCACCGAAGTATGAGGCTAATCACAATAAGAAGCGCGCCAACAATGGCACGACTTATTATGACAGGACGTGAGCCTCCAGTTAGATAGGCATGAATTCTCTTGTTGGCCTTGCGAGACTCTATTTCCTGTTTCGTTGGTCGGGCCACTCTTGCTCTCTCTCGAATCTATCCTTATCTAATGCATTCCTACCCCTAATGAATGGGAGAATCTCCTTGGGGTGATGCCGTGGTAAGTCTATTCCGCCCAGGCGACGATGGGGGTGAACATGTCTTCCAGCCTGGGACGGGGTTCCGTGACAAAGTGCTGTTCCACCAGGTACTGCATGAGTGTTTCCAGTGTCTTTCGATTCGCCTCCAGCCCGTAGGGATAAGGGTCGCCGCCAAAGGTCTCGTCGATTTCTTCGACTTCCTCATTGAGCCACGGCAGCATATAGACCATCGTGCCGCTGAACCGCATATGCTTCAGCCCCCATGCCTTCGATGCCTCGAACGCCTTGTACATGCTCTCCGCGATCCACGGCATTTTCCGGTACAGCTCCTCACGGATCACCAGCGTATGCATTATGGGGAAGATGCCGGTCTTTTGGAAATAGGCGAGCTCCACCTCACGGTAGTTCGGGAATAGCCGTTGGATATTGGGATGCGTATCCAGGGCGTTGGGCCGCCGCGCCCCGAGATAGCCAGCGACCTCGCCCGCCATCAGAAGGTCATTGATAGATTTCCCTGGCGGGGCGGAGCGTATGTCAATCTTGCTGTCGGGTAAAATATCCATGTCCTTATCGGGCGGTCGTGGTGTGTTGACGCCTCCCTCAATCCAGGAAATGGTCGAAAGATCCACCTGATACTCGTGTTGCAAAATCCCGCGTATCCAAGTTGCCGCGGACTGCCGGTACTGCTGGACGCCAATCCGCTTGCCTGCAAGGTCCTTTGGTTGGGAAATCCCGGCATTCCGGTTCACGAAGATATAGGCGTGGCGAAATACGCGGGCGGGAAACACCGGCAAGGCAACGAACGGAAACTTGCCTTTAGACCTGCGATTGAGATACATCGTCAATGACATCTCACAAATATCGAAGGCGTTGGTCTTGATCATGCGAGAGAAAATTTCCGGTGGCGACAGGATGCCAAGGTAGGTAACGTCTATACCCTCCGGCTGCACGATACCCTTGGCCAGTGCCTCCATGCGGTCGTAGGGCCCGCAGGCCACTGTGAGCGAAATGTTACTCACTTTATCTTCCCCCTTTTTTGTTTGGCAGGGCCGATCCTAGATCCACTCCGACAAGACCGGACTTTTACGCCGTTCTGGCTTGAAAAATAAAAAGCCAGCGCGCCCTAGCGACAAATCGTATAGAGCGACTGGTTTTCAACTCGTTTCTTCATTGCCCCTTACGAGGAACGATTACTGTCCCTGATTAGGCCTCACGTTGCAAGAAGCCTTGTCACTCCTTGGGGAAGCTTTTCTAAAATCACCAATATCATAGGAAAAGGGGTTGTCAAGGAAACCCTAACTCATTAAAAAACTGGAGCCGCCCACCGGACTCGAACCGGCGACCTGCTGATTACGAATTGTCCCGAGGCGCGTACCGAGAAGGAACCAAAAGGAAAAGATAGCTGAAAATCATAGAATTGCTAGGAACGTATTCCAGCTCAGTACGGCTGGTTTTGTCCCATTCTAGTAGCAAAAGTGGTAGCATAAGATTTTCCACTGGACTTTGAAGAAAAAGATCCCTGCAATCTGCTCTAGGTCCACTGACCTCTTAGGACTGTGTGGACGCTAGCCAAAAAATGTCAATTCAATATAGCCTCGGAGCCGCTCTGGGCTTGGGTTTGCTCAGTGTCCGACCGTTAGGACCCAACTCAAGAGCTATTTCACTGCATCTTGGACGGTTAAATTAAGCGAATACAAAAAGGCAAGGAACCGGCCATATAGCCCGTCGATTATTTGATCACTCTATCCGCTCGCGCAAGAAACTGAGGCGGGATCGTGAGGCCAAGCTTCTTAGCCGTCTGGAGATTGCAGACCAGGTTGAACTTCGTCGACTGCTCGACAAGAAGGTCAGCGGGTTTTGTACCTCTGAGGATTTTGTCCACGTAAGTGCTGCGCTATAGCGTCACGCGCCGGCCCTCCTCGCTGGATCGTTCGAACGTTGCCAGCATCTGCATGGTGTTGAGCCCGTATGCAAAATCCGGTTCGGCTGGCCGATCGTCCCGGATGGCCCGCGCGAAATCCAGATAGGCGTGGGCCACATTCAGAGCCGACGTCGACGGGACGTCCGCTGGCACCAAGCGGAAGCGTTCCGGCACTTCAATTTCTCGCAGTTCTGTCCTTCCGTCCAGCGCCCCCTCCAAGCGATTAACATTAGAGTGACCCCCACTGCGGGCGGTGGCGATGACGGTACCTTTTTCCCCGTACACCTCCAATCTCCAACCCGTGGAGGCTGCCGGAACGAAGGCAGCATGAAAGGAGAAAGCGGCGCCGCTCACCAGAATGCCGTGCAGTGCAACATTGTCCGGTGCATCAGCCACAATGGGCTCAGGCTCATCCGGCAGATTCCACGGCGAAAATTGGGTGCGCACTTGGGCCGCACCTTCAGACAGCCGCCCCACCGTGTGGAAGATCAGCTCCAATTGGTGAGGCACGTAGATGGAGAGCAGATGGTTACCAGCCTCTCTTTTCGCGGCCCACGCCATGCCGGGCCGTTGATATCCATGGCCAATGCCTAGCCGGGCATGAACGGTATAAATCCGGCCAAGAGTCCCGTCGTCCACAAGTTCCCTCACGTATCGAACCCACGGTGCGAACCGGCCCTGTAGCCCCAGCATGTTCTTTAGGCTTGTCGCCTCCGCAGCCTCGACCACACCCACTGCCTCTTCCACGTTTTCCGCGAATGGCCAT
>JACZQL010000230.1 GCA_022545745.1 Deltaproteobacteria bacterium
CCTTCCACCCGTGGAAGGGCATGACCGATAACGCTATTTCTTGCTCTTCGGGACTTCGATGCGGGCATTGTTAGCGGCTTATACAAGGAGGATTTTTAACAGTCAACCCCGATCCGACAAAAATGGGATCTCATCTCGATCGAGGAGGAATGAGCTTGGCCCGTAGCTCATTGTACGGCACTTGCTGGTGGCGATTTCTTGGAACGATTAATGTCGGATCGGGGTTAATCTGAATTTCCGGTCCATGAGGAGAAAATGGCAAAGATTCATCTGACGTTAGCGTGCTGGGAGTATGACAGGACCCGTCCTCTTCAGGAAGGGAAGGTTCAAGTGGAAGGTGTGGATTTGACTTATTTGCCCCTCCATGTTGAAGAGACGTTTTGGCGCATGCTTCGGTATCAGGATTTCGATGCCGCAGAGCTTTCGATGAACTCTTATTTGATGTCCCGGGATAAAGGCTCTCCCCGGTTTATCGCCATACCAGTCTTTCCCTCACGGTTCTTTCGCCACTCCTTCATCTTCATCAATACGGATGCGGGGATCCGTGAACCCAAGGATCTTATCGGGAAACGGGTCGGGGTACCCGAATACCAGATCACCGCAGCCGTATGGATTCGTGGGCTTTTGCAGCACGAATATGACGTTCCCCCATCGAAGATGAAGTGGTTTACTGGTGGGGCCGAGGATCCAGGCCGTGAGGAGAAAGTTAGGCCCGACTTGCCGAAAGAAATTGAAATTCAAAGGATTGGGTCCGATCGGACCCTATCCGCAATGCTTGAACGCGGGGAGCTCGATGCTTTGATCTGCGCCCATATACCCTCTCCTTTTGTGCGGCGTTCTCCCAAGATTAAACGGCTGTTTCCAAATTTCCGCGAGCTTGAGATGGATTACTATCGGCGAACAAAAATTTTTCCTATTATGCACACCATTGCTCTGCGGGAGGAGTTTTACGAGAAGAATCCTTGGGTAGCCCAAAGCTTGTGCAAGGCCTTTTCAGAAGCAAAGAGTATTTGCGAAGAGACCATGTATAAATATTCCGCCCTCAAATACATGGTTGCCTGGTCCGTAGCTGCGATGGAAGAGGAGAGAGAGCTCTTCGGGGACGAACTTTGGCCCTATGGCCTAAAGAGCAATACACATGTCTTGGAAACCCTCGTCCAATACTCCTATGAGCAGGGGCTGATCAAGAAGCAGTTGGATGTGAAAAGCCTCTTTGCGCCTAACACACTAGAGGACTTTAAGGTATAATAACTTTTGAGACACCTGGACCCTGATCTCGAATTCAGGGGCCGGGAAACCGAATTTAGCAGCAGAGGAAGTTAGCCTTTATGGCAGACGAGAAAACCAACCCTGCAGCAGAAGAGATCAAGTGGTGGATCGAGCGCGGACCGGTCAGGGAACGCGAGAAGAAACCAGAGCCCAACCGCGGTATCATTGATCGTTGGGCTTATGAACTGTTAAAGGACTACAGTCAAGATCAGGCACTCAAACGTGTCGCCGGCATCAACGAGCGGATATTAAAACATATATCCGTGGGTCCAAGGGAGTGGGACTATCTCTCCTTGAATGTGGGGAAATTCCCCCAGGGCAAGCTCAACAGAATCAAGGAGGCGCTGAGGCTCCCTCAATACGCCCTGGGACTGATCATTGACGCTGGCTATTCCGTGAGGGTCTTGATCACTGGAGACCCGATAGGGGAAAGGCTCATGGATATCAACTTCACCGAGGTCCCGTCTCTGGACTATTGGGTCAAGGGTGAACTGGTTGAAGAGCGGCTCTTTGCCAATTTTGATGAAGTATTAAGGAAGCTCAGGCCGGTCCTCAATCGCTATCTTTCTCAGCCGGTACTTTCCTAACAGCTTATTGAAAAAATCTGCTAGTTCATTCTTGCGGTTTGTTTACCTTTGCCTCGCTTGTCTCCCGTTGTCTGAGTCGTTTGCTGGTTCTCCAAAGTAACGCAGGAACTCACCTCCAGGCCGTAACCAGAAAGACCCACGAGGTTCTTTGGATTATTAGTGAGCAGGCGCATCTTTCGTACCCCTAAGTCTCTTAGGATCTGCGCCCCGATTCCGAAATCTTTAAAACCCCTATCGGGGGTCTGTCTCCTATTGATGGGCCCCATCCCTTTCCCCTCAATTTGCAGATAGAGGATGACCCCCTTCCCTTCCGCGGCAATCAACTCCATGGATTGTTTTAGGATCACGCGTGTCTCAGGTTTCTGAAAATCAACCCCGAAGACGTCCCCTGCGACATACCTTGAATGGACCCGGACCAGGACATCCTCATTGGGTGATATATTACCTTTCACCAGGGCAAGGTGCTCGCTCTGATCGATGTGGGTGTTGTAGACCACGGCTTCGAATTCTCCCCCGTATCGCGTGGGGAGTCGCGCAGATGCCGCCCGGAAGACCAGGGTATCGTATCTTAGCCGATACTGAATGAGATCCGGTACCGTAACCAGTTTTAAATTATGTTCCGCAGAGAATTTTTCCAGATCGGGGAGACGTGCCATGGTACCGTCATCTTTCATGACCTCACAGATGACCCCGGCAGGCTTCAGGCCAGCCAACCGAGCCAAATCCACTGACCCTTCGGTCTGGCCAGCACGGACCAATACCCCGCCTTTCTTCGCCCGCAGCGGGAAGACGTGACCAGGAGTCACGAGGTCCTGGGGTTTGGCGTCATCAGCAATCGCTGCAAGAATGGTTACTGCCCGGTCGGATGCAGATATCCCTGTGGTAACGTTCTCAACGCCATCAATGGTAACGGTAAAGGCCGTGCCGAAGGGGGACGTGTTATCCGAGACCATCATGGTTAACCCCAGCTGCTCGACCCTCTCTTCAGTCATAGGCAGGCAGATCAGACCCCGACCGTACCGGGCCATAAAATTAATAGCCTCCCGGGTAACCTTCTCTGCCGCCATGCAGAGATCCCCTTCGTTCTCTCGGTTTTTGTCGTCCAGCAGGACGATCATTCGGCCTTGGCGGAGATCCTCTATGGCCTCTTCAATGGTTGAGACAGGCATGGGCGGTTTAATTTAGCATTTTCCCCTTTGAGGTCAAACACATCACCCACTCCTTTCCATTTCAGAGACGATGGCCCTTGCTTCACGTAAAGGGTCCTTGGCTTCCACAATAGGCCGACCCACAACGATGTAGTCCGCCCCTATACGCATCGCTTCCCCGGGTGTCATGACTCTGCTCTGATCGTCTTGTTCTTTGCCCTTGGGTCGAATCCCAGGGCAAACGATGAGGAAACGACGGCCGCAGGCTGCACGGATTTGAGCCACCTCGTGGGAAGAGGCCACCACCCCATCCATGCCGGCCTCCTTGCTCAAGACCGCCAGGCGAACCACTTGATCAATCACCTCTCCGTCGACGCCGACTTTGGAAAGGTCGCTTTTGTTGAGGCTGGTAAGAACGGTTACTGCCAGCATGATGGGACGCCTCAGGGTCTCCTGCTGGCAAACTCGGTGCACCTCCTTAACGGTTCGATGCATCATCTCGAGACTCCCGGAGGCGTGGACGTTGAACATCTTGACACCCAGACGGGTGGCCTCACCGGCCGCTTTGGAGACGGTGGTGGGGATGTCATGGAATTTGAGGTCTAAAAATACCTCCCCTCCCATTTCCTGGATGAGTTTGACCCCTTGAGGGCCCGCGTGGAGAAAAAACTGCTTGCCCACCTTGAACATCCCGACTTCCCCGGTAAGCAGCGCCACCAGTTTTTTCACCTCCTCCACATCGTCCAAGTCTAGGGCAAAGATCAACCGCTCTCGCATGGAGGTGGGTGAACGTACAAGCTCGAGACCTGAAGCCATCCGTTTAGCTCCTTTGGTTATGTCAAGTGACTAACGATTGGATCTTTGGAACAGCGTCAGCCACCGGTACATCCACCGTCTCTCCTCCCAACCTTTTGCGCACTTCCACGTTCCCTTTCTGCAATCCCTTCGCCCCCAAAGTCACACGGATGGGGACTCCAATGAGGTCCGCATCCTTGAACTTAACCCCGGGGCGTTCATCTCTGTCATCCAGGAGAATCTCTAGACCGTTCTGAGAAAGTTTTTGGTAAAGATCATCGGTGACTTCGCGAACAGCCTTCTCTTTATAGTTAATTGGGAGCAGGAGCACTTGAAATGGGGCCAGAGGGAAAGACCAGATGATGCCATTCTCGTCGTGATTCTGCTCAACGGCGGCTGCCATGAGGCGGGTAATTCCGATGCCGTAACAGCCCATCTCAACGGCACGCTCCTGTCCCTTCGCATCGAGAAAGGTTGCCCCCATAGCCTTACTGTATTTTGTCCC
>JACZQL010000231.1 GCA_022545745.1 Deltaproteobacteria bacterium
GAACTGATCGTCAAGGAACGGGATAAGGAAAATTGGGACTGGTCGCTCGCGTTCCAACTATTTGCGCTTCAAGGCATTCCCGATTATCTGACCATGGAGGCGCTCATCGATCGTCTTGAGTTTACAACCCAGAGTTTTCCAATGGTCAAACAAACGCAGCGGCATACCCATGAACCCATTTTGAATCCCTATTCAAAGGAATTCGCTAACCGTCCGCCCAAGCCACCGAAACTCAAGAAAAAAATTCCCATCCCCCAATACGCTGATTAAGTTTTTCTGAGAGGAGAAAGGCTGCACCGTCCCAACCTAGTCGGGGACGACTCTCCATCCTACTTTTCTCATGACTCATCATATTGAACATCTCGTTCATCCGATAACGATAAATAAGTCTCACCCCATTGGTGGGAACTTTCGAGACTCCAGTCCTCCTGAAAAGAAACAGGCTTTAACCGAACTCCCCAAATTCCTCCAAACACCAAATAAGCAAGACCGGTTCCGGAATCCTCAACAGGCTGGGCGAAGGCTGGACACATGGGATGGTCGGGATCTTCACTCCAGCCGACGATATCACACCACTCCCCCTTTGAGGATTGCTCATAACTTTTAACCTGCCTAATCCGCCGAGCTGGCCCAAGCTCCTTAAAACGCAGAAAGATGGAACCCTCGCAGTTGGGGTTGGATTCGATCTCAATAAACATCGGCCCACCTTTGTTGACGACTTTATTTCTACCTTGTTAGACTGCCTTTTGGCCAGTGATGGACCCACCAAACCAAGCACAAGATCCCCCCTTTGAAGGATCAAAGGGTATCGAAAGAATCACCCCAGACCAATCCACGGCTGCCGGCCAGACTCTTAAGCCCTTCCTCTGCCGGCGACCTGTCCGGCTCACCATATACACAGGATTCGCCCTGCTGGGCCTGTTTATGCTTGCCTGGGGATATCTCCCCATCATACTCGATCCCACATTCGAAAAGCATATTCAAGACAAACGCGTCGTGGCAGGCATGACTCGCGAGCAGGCACTGCAGGCGTGGGGGTCCCCCTATCAGATGAACGTGACCTACACCGATAAAGGCATCCGCCGCGAAGAATGGGTCTTTGAAGATTGGAAGGATGCGGGGACCGTGAGCCACCGATATCTTTATTTCGAGGAAGGTATCCTAGCCGGGGGCTGGTATTACGAATAGGAGTTACCCGGCCTCATCACACTCGTCTGATTCTCCAAACTGACTTAGCAGGGTTTGGGCTCTCTCCAATTCCACCTCAGGCACCATAATGATTCGCCCATTGAAAGACATCGAGATCCCTGGGTACAGGCTTCCAAAATGTTCATTCTGGACAAAGTATTCGATCCCATTGGCATCCAATAAGCTTTTAATGATTGCTAACTCTCCCTCATCGTGACATTCCAAAAGCTTTTCCATTGCCATCAGTAGGGACCTTTTACACTGGTAGACAACGTTGATGCCCCACAGGGATCATTCAAGAACCCCAGACGTTGGGGGTCGCCGGGTAAAACCTGATTGCCATCCCCCTGCCCATGAAACCCTCGGGGTGTTGCCATGGGGTGCCCAATTTTCAAAAGGATTTCAAGGGGTTTCCGTTATTTGTGCGCGTCGCTCTTTTCCCTCCCCTCCACTGATGACCAAAACCCGTTTCCATTCCCGGACTTGGTAAATCGCCCAAGCATTGGGCTGCCCTTTATAATACGCATCGGGATCCTCGCCCTTCGCATTGAGATAGGTTGGCTCGGTGAACCCTTCGTCCAGGACATACTCCATAAGATTGTCAGTCGTCAGCCCCTTGCCTCGCAAGGAGACATCGGCTAAAAACACAAAAATTTCTTCGGGATTTCCAAGGTTTAAGGGGTCCATAGCTATATAGCGCTCTGACCAGTTGTGGTATGCTAAAGGGTGCATTGTATTGGCTTAAATTATCGAAAAGCAAATCACAGCCGATAATTCAACTAACAACCTAGTACAGAATAACAGTCGAGAGCGAGGTGCAATCTACGCACGCGGGTAATCCGAGATCCTTTCTGTCTGAATAATGATGTTTCGAAAACTCTCTCCAGAACAATTCCGCGATCACCTGTTTGACATCTTGAGCCGAAAACAGCACTGGACCAACTCCCACTTTAATGGGAGCACGGTCACCAATGCCCAACTCAGGGTTCACTTTCGTCAAGAATATGCAGTGTACCTTCGTGACTTCGCGGTGTTGCTGGGACGCATCATGGGCAAGAACCCCTCCTGGCAGATTCGAAGACATTTGGCTACAACCATTTACGAAGAAGAAACGGGTGGTCTTTCGCTGGGGAAACCCCACCAAGAGTCGTTTCTTCAAATGATGATGGGGCTAGGATTTAGCCGGGCAGAGTTTCGTGAGGTAGAACTCCTGGCACCGAGTTGGGCCTACCGGGAATGGCTAGACGGGATTTGCCAAGATGAGGAATGGTTAGTCGGGGCGGCTAATCTTACCATCTTCGTCGAAGGAACAGCGAACGATCGAGAAGAAGTCCTTCATCAACATCAACCAAAAACAAAAGCAGAGATTGAAGACATCGTGTTAAAACATCCCCTCGTGGTGTACCACGGACTAAGTCCGGAGTATATGGATCTCGTCCGGGTCCGAGAAATGATTGAACCCTGTAACCGCCGGACCGCATACGATCTTATCGTCAAGGAAGCCGTTGAGACAGGCAAACAGAAACTGGTGCTAGGTAGCCTCGAGCAAGCGCTGGACGTCTGGCTTCAATATCGAGAGGGTATCGCACGAGCCTGTGGGCTTCGCCGCCCCTAAGGCAAACAGACCTGGTCGGGTCTCCCCGACCCTGGAGGCCACCTCATTGTGAAACGGAGTCCTATTGGGAGGAAGAATCAGCGGACGAGGATATAATGCAGGGCTGTATCGGCTAAAATCGCCGCCCAAGCCCCGAGGTTGAGGAACATGAGGGTCTGCTGTCCTTGGCCCCAAATTCGATACAGTGACCACACGATCAATATTTGAGTGAGAATAGAAAACGGCCTATGGACATTGGCCGACATCCCGCCACTCTCGCTCGCGATAGCAGTCGCCGCAGCGAGGAGGTAACACACCAAAGCTCCCCCCTGAACCCACGTGGCCACCCGACCATGGGACTGGCGAACCACGTAAACATAGGCCCAGGTCAAAGAGACAACCACGACCAGTAGAAGTAAAGGGAAAAGAGGCCAGAGCGTCTTGGCGCTAAGTTCCAATCGAAAGCCCTTCCTGATTAAATTCCTCCCACAAAGTCCATAGAGGAAGGCCCGTCACTCTAATCAAACACCGGCGGATGGGTCAACCCAACGTCCCTCGAGTGCATGAACATTTGGCCTCTCCCTAAAAACGCGTTTTCTCCTACAAAATCTTTTGGTAATCTAAGGCAGAGGTTCACACATGCAGCGGAGAGCTCTCCAAGCCGTTATACCAATCTGCCTTGTTTCAATACTTTGTCTGGAAGGGGCCGGCTGCACATGGACCCCACGGGTAAAGACCGAAATTTACCAAGGCCCCCAGGTGACGGTTTCTTTGGTGACCGTACCTGATGAAACCTACCAGGCCAGTCATCCTGTAAATCTAGAACCAGAAATTCTGGCCCGGATCCTTAAAGGAGTCCATGTCCAACGTCGGGTGGGGATGCTCCAAAAACTTATAGGGGGCAACTCCGAGCCCCAAAGAGTTTTTTCCGACGAACAGGTGGAAATATTGACCCCGCACCTTCGGAAGGCCTTTTCCCTGGTCACTCCCGAAGAACAGGTCACTGTTTGGATCCAAAACCAAGGTGCCGGGGGACTGAAAGCGACACAAGGCACCATGTGGGTAGGTGGGAACGAACTGTATTTGACCCTCGCGTACACTCCACAAGCCGCGCAGGGGGAACCAAAGAGGGCACGGGCCGCCTTGGGTTCCGATCCAACTGGGATCTATAAACGAACAACTCTATTCATTCCAGAAGAAGCCACCCGGACACGCGACAGCCAATCAGGATTCCATGGCACATCTGGCCCAGATCGACTGGTGATCGATTACCGATACCTCGCGAAGCTTCCTCCTCAACAAGAAGCGAAACCTCAGGCACCGATCACAAAGCAAGCGGATCAAGGTATCGAACAAAATGGACCAATCGGCGGGATGGGTTCGGCTACCAAAGAGGGGAAAATCGAAAAGGTGCCAGGGCCCCTGAAGTCGGAAAGGTCAGGGATTTCCAAGGGGCCGATAACACAAGGATCCAAGGAAACTCAAAATGTAATGGAAGAACT
>JACZQL010000232.1 GCA_022545745.1 Deltaproteobacteria bacterium
ATAGAGAGAGGCGATCCGCCTTTGGGTGGGGCCGAACATCAGTGACGCGAGCGACAACGATCTCTTGGCCTTGAGCGGTAGGTTGCAAAGATTCCACCTCGAGGCCGGCCATGGTTAGTTCTCGGGCGATCCTGTGCGGCCCTTCCTCATGGGTACGACCGGAGGGTATATCCACAAATTCCTTCAACCAGTTGTAGGTGAGCTTCATAGTTTGAACGTCATCCCGGCCCTCCGGGAGGCGCTGCCAAATAGGGCTAACGAAACTGTCTCAAGAAACGAAGGTCGTTTTGATAAAATAGACGGATATCCTCGATCCCGAATTTCAGCATGGCGATTCGTTCCACCCCCATCCCAAAGGCAAACCCAGAGACCTTGTCGAGATCGTAGCCGACAAATCGAAAGACCTGAGGATCAATCATCCCGGAGCCTAAGATTTCTAACCATCCAGTCCCTTTACATACGCGACAACCCTGTCCATTAGAAGAACGTCCCTGCCCTTTGCAGAACAAGCAGCCGATGTCCACCTCTGCGCTTGGCTCCGTAAAGGGGAAAAAGCTCGGGCGAAATCGCACCGGGGTGTCTTCCTGGAAAATCTGGCGTAGAAAGTATTCTAGGACACCCTTGAGGTCCCCGAAGGTAATGTGATGGTCGACCATGAAACCCTCCACCTGGTGAAAGATGGGAGAATGGGTCGCATCGTCATCGTGTCGATAGACTGTCCCGGGGACGATGATCTGGAGAGGGGGTTTTCGGTTCTCCATGACGCGTATTTGAACCGGTGAGGTGTGGGTTCTCAGCAAAAGCCCTGCGGAGACAAAAAAGGTGTCCTGCATGTCCCTGGCAGGGTGGTCCTTTGGAATGTTGAGGGCCTCAAAATTATGATAGTCGTCCTCTATGTCAGGGCCTCGGGCAATGGCAAATCCCATGCTCGCAAAGATATCGATCATCTCATCCAGCACCAGGGTGATGGGATGCAATCGTCCTCTCTCCAACCGGCTTCCCGGGAGGGTGATATCGGTACGCTCATCTCTGAGGATCCGTTCATTTTTCCGCACCTTGAAATCCCTGAGCCAGGTGTCTAGTTCCTCTTCAATTTGACCCCTGAGCCGGTTCAGTTGGACTCCTAGTTGAGGTCTCTCCTCAGCCGGTACGTCCTTCAAGCTACGCAGCTTCAGGGTGAGCTTTCCCTTTCTGCCCAGATATTCGACCCTTAGCTGTTCGATGTCCTGTTCAGTGACGGACCGTTTGATGCGATCCGTCATCTCTTCTCGGAAGGCTTCCAAGGATTCCTGCATGGAGCGAGAGGTGATTAGAACAGCTAAGCTGCGAGGTGGGTCTTTGCGAGCTCAGCTAATTGATTAAAGGCAGGCAGGTCTGAGACAGCCAGATCGGCTAGAATCTTTCTGTCCAGTTCCACATGGGCCGATTTCAGCCCTTTGATGAGCTGGCTGTATGAGAGCCCGCTGAGTCTAGCACCCGCATTGATGCGGATGATCCAAAGACCCCGGAACGTTCGCTTCTTGACCCGTCGATCCCTGTAAGCGAATACGAGTCCGCGTTCTACTGTCTCTCGGGCAGTGCGGTACAATTTGCCGCGTGCCCCCACATATCCCTTTGCCAGCTTTAAGATTTTCTTTCTTCGCTGTCTGGCTGTTTGTCCTCTCTTAACTCGTGGCATAGTTAACTCACTTTTGAAGATAAATTTTATTTACTTATAAGGTATAAGCCTGCGAATGTTTCTGGTCTCGGATGCCGATACAGTGGTGGAATGCCGAAGGTTCCGCTTGCGTTTTTTACCTTTACTAGAAAGCAGGTGACTTTTAAAGCCCCGGCTCCTTTTGATCTTTCCACTGGCCGTTACTTTGAACCTCTTTGCTGCTCCTCTGCTGGTTTTGATTTTGGGCACACTTTCCTCCGATTCAATCTCTATTTTGGGGTAAGAAGCATGGCCATGCTTCTTCCTTCCATACGGGGGGTGACATCCACCTTGGCAATGTCTTCTACCTGACTCAATATTCCGTTCAGCGTTTGCCGGCCAAGGTCTGGGTGGGTAATCTCTCGACCACGAAAGAAGATGGAGACTCTGACTCGCTGGCCCCTTTCGATAAATCGTCGGATATTGCGGACCTTGTAAGAAATATCATGGGGGTCAGTATGCGCCCTCATCTTGACTTCTTTTACGATTACGAAGGTCTGCTTCTTTTTTGTCCCGTGGGCCTTCTTCCTTTGGAGGTAGCGGAACTTCCCGTAGTCCATGATGCGGCACACCGGCGGCTGTGCCTCGGGGGCCACCTCAACCAAATCCAGACCCTCGTGCTCCACCGCCTCAAGGGCGTCCCTGAGCGACATGATCCCCAGCTGGTCACCCTTGGGTCCAATGACTCGGACCTCATTGGCGCGAATCAGATGGTTGATTCTTGCTTCTCTCGCTATAGGGCACCTCCTTTTTGTTGCACTTCTGTCCGCCCTACGGCAGAAACCTCTTGTTGAAGATGATTCAAAAACTCATCGACGGCCATGGTTTTAAGGTTCTTCCCGCCCCTGGCACGAGGTGATACGGTCTGATCGTTCATTTCCCTATCTCCAATTACCACCGCATAGGGTATCTTTGCAACCTGGGCCTCACGGATCTTAAAGCCAAGTTTTTCGTTTCGATCGTCTAATTCCACCCGCCATCCTGCCGTCTTTATTTTTTGAAAGACCTCTTGCGCATAGCCCTTTTGCCGGTCCGTTACAATCATAATCTTTAGTTGAACCGGTGCCAACCACAAAGGAAAGGCCCCGCCTGTGTGTTCTATCAAAATCCCCATGAAACGTTCAATGGATCCCAAGATAGCCCGGTGGATCATTACGGGCCTGGCCTCGGCTCCAGAGGACGACACATAGGAGAGGTCGAAACGCTCCGGCATGGCGAAGTCCAGCTGGATGGTCGCCAGCTGCCATCCGCGTTTCATGGCATCCATCACGACAAAATCGATCTTGGGACCATAGAAGGCCCCTTCCCCCTCATTCACCTGGTATTCGATTCCATGTTTCCGAAGCGAATCGGCCAGGGATTTTTCTGCTCTTTCCCAGGTCTCAAGGCTTCCCATGAAGGGGTCCGGGCGAGTCGATAGTTTAACTTGCGTTGTGTTAAATTGAAAGGTCTCGTAGACCTCATGGATCATCTTTAGGAGACCGGTCATCTCCTCCTCGATTTGTTCTGGGGCACAGAAGATGTGGGCATCGTCCTGGGAAAAGGTTCGAACCCGTGTGAGGCCGGCGGTCACACCGGATTTCTCGTAGCGGTGCAGGCGTCCGAAATCCGCAAGGCGCAACGGAAGATCGCGGTAGGATCGCTTTTTTGCGGCGTAGATGTAAGTATGCGCGGGGCAGTTCATTGGCTTGACCCCAAACTCCCGCTTGTCAATTTGGGTAAAATACATGTTCTCCTTGAAGTGATTGTAGTGGCCTGAACGGTGCCATAACTCGACGTCGAAGATCTGGGGAGTCAGGACCTCTTGATATCCGTAGCGTGAATAGAGCTTGCGTATATACGAAATGAGTTCGTTGTACACCACAGTCCCCTTGGGATGAAAAAAGGGACTGGCGGGGGCAATGGGGTGGAAGCTGAATAGGTCCAATTCACGGCCCAAACGACGGTGGTCTCTTTTCTTGGCTTCCTCGAGAAGACGAAGGTGCTCGCGCAAGGACTCCTTTGTGGGGAAGGAGGTCCCATAGATGCGTTGGAGCATTTCATTGTTTTCGTCCCCTCTCCAGTAAGCACCTGCCACGCTGGTTAACTTGAAGGCCTGGATGATTCCTGTGAAGGGGACATGAGGTCCACGGCAGAGATCCACCCAGTCTCCCTGACGATAAAGAGAAACCTTTTCATCGGGGATCTCATTCAGAATGTCCACCTTGTAGTCCTCACCCATCTTACGAAACATTTGGACGGCTTCTTTTTTTGGAGTCTCTTCCCGCACCACTTTGAGATTGGACTTGGAAAGCTCTCGCATGCGTTCCTCGATTGTCTCAATCTCTTCCGGGGTAAAGGGTTTGTCCCGCTTGAAATCGTAATAGAACCCATCCTCGATGGTAGGGCCGATGGTCACATGGGTCTCGGGATAGAGGCTCTGTACCGCTTGGGCCATGAGGTGGGCGGTGGAGTGGCGAAGGATATCAAGGCCTTCAGGGCTATCCAGTGAAATCCAATCCAAGGTACAGTCCTTGGTCAGACTGCGGTCAAGATCCACGGGCACACCGTCCAGCTTTGCGGCGATTATCCTGCCGTCAATAT
>JACZQL010000233.1 GCA_022545745.1 Deltaproteobacteria bacterium
CACAGGCCGGTCAAAAAGGTCCCAGGTGCGAGGCGCGCGAGAAATCGACAAGCGGAGGCGTACTTGGGGAGTACGTTGGAGCGAGGCGATTGAGCGCAACGAAGCAGATGGGCCTTTTTCAACGGTCTGTCGACCTTCCGGAAACGGATAGTCTGGTCGATTCATTTTACAAACCCGCAGGATAGATACCTACAAACGCCGCCACTCAGGGCAAAGTACTTGAGTTAGGTCAGGGCACTCAAATGCATCCCCGTGGCACGGTAAGGAGTTTCAATGGCCCAAGACATGCGCTTATGGATTAATCAGTTGGAGGAGGCGGGCTTGTTGGCCCATATCAGCAAGCCAGTTGATCCACGAACCCAGATGGGCGCTCTGCTTTGGCAGGCGCGCGACCGCGCCCTGCTGTTCGATAACCTGAAGGGATTTCCCAGCTGGCGGTGCCTGGGGCAAGCCCCTGGCGACGTGGAGCTGGCCCCTGTTGCCTTTCAGTGTGACCGCAATGAAATGATACCAGAATTTGTGCGGCGGGTGGACAAGCCAGGATCCACACGAATGGTGAAGACCGGCCCGGTGAAAGAGAAAGTGCTCATCGGTGACGACGTGGACATCACGAAATTGCCGATTCACCAGGCTGGCAAGCGGGACGGTGGACCCTATATTGCCTCCGGGTTGATGATTGCAAAAAACCCGGATACCGGGGAGAGGAATATGAGCTTCCACCGCCTCCAGTTGAAGGGACCCAGGAAGACCGGGGTCCTTTTCTATCCACGTCATAACTGGCTCAATTTTAGGAAGTATGAGCAAAACGATAAGCCTATGCCTGTCGCTATCGTGGTAGGGCATCATCCCATGTACTACTTTGCTGCCTCCACTACCACCGATTATGGCAAAGACGAGCTAGAGATCGCTTCATCCCTGCTTCAGGAGGAGGTAGAGCTGGTGAAGTGCGAGACGGTGGACATCGAGGTGCCGGCCCATGCCGAGATCGTCATTGAAGGGGAGATCTTAGCCAACGTGCGCGAAGAAGAAGGTCCTTTTAGTGAGTTCCAGGATTATTATCTCGCCGGTGCGGGGAATAACCCTGTCTTGAAGGTGACCGCGGTGACCATGCGTGAAGATGCGATCTTTAAGAACGTCCAAAACGGTGCTGAGGTGGAGGGCTGTGTATATCATAAGGTCCCTATGTCGGCCCAGATACTTCGGCGTATCCGTACCGTCGGCGGCTTTGCCGACATCAAGAACGTGTTGGTATTACCGGGTATTTTTGGAGTTGTGATCCAGATGAATCCACGTTACTACGGCGAAGTGAAAAACGTCCTCATGGCTGCGTTGTCGGGGGAGTATCAGCACCCCAAGGTGGTGATTGCAGTTGATCCGGATGTGGACATTTTCAATTATGCCGACGTGTTATGGGCCATGTCCACGCGCGTGAATCCGGAGGAAGACATAACCGTTGTGTCCGGCACCAAGGTCCACGCCATGGATCCTTCATGCCGTCAGGTGGGTACCCCGGGCACTCCTGGTTGGCACCGAATTGGGGGAAAGCTCATGATCGATGCCACCAAGCCTCCAGAGTGTGACCCGTCTAGGCGGTTCGAATTTGAGCGACTGAGTCCCATGGGTGGAGATACAGTACGTCTAGAGGATTACTTGCCCGAGGGCTCGCCTCCACTCGGGCACCGCGCCAGAGCGACTACTCATTCATAAGGGTTCCACTCTCGTCTCTTCGAGTTGAATTGTGTGACGTCGAGTTGGAGGGCGCCACTGTCCCTCCTGGGACCACTCGTCTGTCTGTTTCCTCGTGAGATTCCCTCCCACCTTTAACCTAGATTCAGTCCCGCTCGTTGGCCTAGGCTTTCGATGGACACCCCCCGGGCACTTTGGGGGGGGTGACCGGCCCATCGCGGCCAGAGGTTGAGTCAGTTCAGGACCCCAAGTCGGGCATCTATGGTTGGGTTCAAGGCACGGATGAACAATAGCAAGGAGGTTAGCTAGGTGGCCGTTGAATTCATAAATAAGGATGGAATAGGTCATAGATGTTCCAAATTTCGCAAACATTGGCCTTATTGTGCCTAAACAACTCTCCCTCAAGCCCCATCAAACATCGCATCTAGGGGTATAACCCACTGGTTTCTTTAACCTTTTCAGCATATTGGTCAGTAGCTGGAATGGAAATTGCTTAAATACCGCAAGTATCCTGGCCTAATAGTTCAAAAACATTATGGATAATGCCCGGTTGTCGACATTTGCAGATAAGACCAAGGAGTTCTCTATAACTTTGGCCCTTTCTGCTGTAGCAGACCTTCTGGTCTTACCGAAGAATTCCGAGGATATTTATGATTTGGCCTTAGGCAAGGTGCTTGAGGTTCTCGATCTTAGGCAGGGCAATTTGAGGCTGATTAATCCTGTGACCAGCGAGCTGGAACTCATGGCCACTAAAGGGTTCCCGTCAGACTACACAGGAAAATACCGTAGCATAAAGATCGGAGAGCGGAGTGCCGGAAAAGTTATTCGACTTAGGGGCCCGGTTATTTGGGATAATATCCAGACAGATCCCTCCTATGCCTATCTTCACCTGAGAAAGGAAGGGATCAACTCTCTGTTAGGAGTTCCCCTGCTGGCTGGGGACGGTGTCATAGGAACCCTGAGCGTGGCCAGTCACGAAAGGGGAAGATTTGGCGAGCAAGAGGTTCAACTCCTGGGTGCCATCGGACGCGTACTGGGTGTTTCCATTGAGAATGCCCACCTCCTGTCTGTTCTCAAAAAGAGCATCAATGACCTGACCAAATTGACGCTGAGGCTAGAGGAGTCGGACGGCATTAAGGATCGACTGCTCAGCGTCATCTCCCATGAACTTCGTACACCCGTGACCATCATTCTCTCCAATACCGAGCTCCTCGCCGAAAGGATGTTTGGAGAGATCAATGAAAGGCAAAGAGATAGCCTCCTGACTGTCCGGGCGAGCGGGGCACGCCTGCTGTACCAGATCGAAAATGCCATTGATGTAGCCCAACTCGAAGGAGGCGAAGAGACCGTTCATCCGGAGCCGGTCTCCGTCAACGATATTCGGAGCAAGATGCTGGAGCTGCTCGGCGATGAGATCGAGAGGAAGCACCTTGATGTTCGTTGGGAAATTGACCCAAAGCTTCCCTCGCTTT
The DNA here is from genome assembly GCA_022545745.1 of Deltaproteobacteria bacterium. The sequence goes on from JACZQL010000233.1 coordinate 3,159, forward strand.
TTACCGATCAGTCCAAGCTCATTAAGATTTTTCGAAACCTGATTGATAACGCGATTAAGTTTACTGAAACGGGGGGTGTAACGGTTAGAGTTTCCTATGTCAAAGACAAAGAAAGAGTGCAATGTGAAGTGGAGGATACGGGGACTGGAATTTCCAGGGAGCAGTTCGAGGTTATCTTTGATCCCTTCCACCAGGTGGATAGCTCTCACACGAGACTCTATGGCGGCATGGGATTGGGATTGCGTTATGTGAAAAGGACCCTGGAGCTCTTAACCGGTGGGATCAAAGTGGAAAGCACAGTCGGCAAGGGTTCTGTATTTACCTTTTGGTTTCCCGTGCAGCATGGAAGGACAGAGTAAGTGGCACGGAACGAAGAACAATACGCTGAGATCGTCAAGCTCTTTGCTTTTGTCCTTCACCAGGTGCGTCTCTACTCTCCGAACCATCCCACTGCCCAAACTGCGATGCGTAATTTGACCACCAAGCTGGAGGACATCCTGAACGTAGAGAAAAACGTCACCTTCGGTCCCACGGAAGGGATCCTCATCATCAACGACTGTCCCTTCGACAACAAAAAGACAGGTGTACAGGTCTTGCTGGTGGAGTTTAAGCGGCTAGAGATCGAGAGAGTGATCCTTGAGCGCGGTTTAGAGGGGGATGAGATCGTTTCACTGCTAAATTTAATGGCCCTTCCACCCAAGACCCTAGAAGAAAAGGGAGGGTTCAAGGAGATCTTCGAGCAGCCCCGGGCGGCGCAGGAAACCCTGCTGGGTCGAATTTCCCTCGAGACCGGCGACGTGTTCCTCGGCGAGCTCGAGATGTCACAGCCTCAACTACGGGCGATCGAACGCGTCATGATTCTCGCGTGCGGGACCTCGTGGCACGCTGGGCTCATCGGGAAGTTCTTCATCGAGCAGCTGGTACAGATCCCGGTCGAGGTCGACTACGGCTCCGAGTACCGGTATCGCGATCCGATCATCGGCAAGAGCACGCTCGTCATCGTCATCACGCAATCTGGCGAGACCGCCGACACACTCGCTGCGCTGAAGGAAGCCCGTCGGAAAGGTGCGCAGAGCATCGCCATCTGCAATGTCGTGGGAAGCATGGCGACACG
>JACZQL010000234.1 GCA_022545745.1 Deltaproteobacteria bacterium
CCGTACTGGGTGCTGCGGTCCGTGATGAACCTACCCACCGCGGATGAGAGCCGACTCGTACAGGCCTACCGCACCTTCCTGATCCGGGCGACCGGGTCAGGGCTCCTGGCACAGATGGAGGGTATCCTGAACTACGTCTGCCCCAAGAGCATTATCCTGTACGGCGAAAAACGGGCGGGCGCGTCCAGGCTTTCGAGCTCGGCTTCGACTCGAACCGCGACGACGGCGGCGGCCGCCGCGGCTGCGACGACGATCACGACGCCCCAGACCTTGCAGAACGCCAACTCCATCTCGGTCTCGGTCTCTGCGCCATCGAGGTACTCGAGCTGGACGGCAGCGGCAACTCGCAGGTGGAGACTGGTATTCCATTTCTCAATCACATGCTGGAGATCTTTGCCCGTCACGGTTTGTTCGACTTGCAGCTAAAGGCCCAAGGGGACCTTGAAGTGGACCTTCACCACACAGTGGAAGACGTTGGGTTGGCCCTAGGTCAGGCCTTCAAGGAGGCGCTAGGGGACAAACAAGGGATTCGTCGCTTCGGAGAATCAAGTATTCCCTTGGATGAAGCCCTCGCGCGGGTCGTCGTGGATCTCAGCGGTCGACCCTACCTCGCTTACAACGTCAAGATCCGTCCAGGCCGCGTGGGAAACTTCGATACCGATCTCCCCCACGAATTTTTTCAAGCCTTCGCAAATCAGCTTGGCATGAATCTTCACATTCACCTGGTCCAGGGCGAAAATCCGCACCACATCATCGAGGCAAGCTTTAAGGCCTTTGCCCGTGCCATGGAAGGAGCCACTCGAATGGACCCACGCATAAAGGGAGTCCCATCCACCAAGGGAAGCCTATGATTGCAATCATCGATTATGGCATGGGCAACCTACGTAGCGTCCAAAAGGGGTTCGAGCATGTCGGTTTCCGAGCGGAAGTAACCCGTGACCTCCAACGCATCGCATCTGCCCGTGGAGTGGTCCTACCGGGAGTAGGCGCATTCAATGCCTGCATGGAGAACCTAAGGCGATTTGGATTGGTGGAGGTGGTCCAGGAATTTGTGCGACAAAAGAAACCATTTTTGGGTATCTGTCTTGGGTTTCAGCTTCTGTTCAGCGAGAGCGAGGAGTTTGGTCTCCAGAAAGGCTTGGATCTATTTCCTGGCAAGGTGGTTGGTTTTCGCCCCGGCGAACAACACAAAGTCCCTCATATGGGATGGAACTGCATCGAAAAACAAAAAGAGTCGCCCTTTCTGGACGGGATCCCATCCAGGGATTTTGTCTACTTCGTTCACTCCTATTATGTCGTACCCGATGAAACATCGCTTATCGCGACCACCACACCCTACGGGTTCAGCTTCGCCTCCAGTATCGCTACGGACCATCTCTTCGCGTGCCAATTTCACCCGGAAAAGAGCCAATCGGTAGGACTCCGTATTCTTTCAAACTTCGCCCGTTTCGCAGCAAAGGACTAGCCAAAGAAAGTCGAATGTTTCCGTTGAATCTCGGATTGCGGTATCGGGGAAAAGATTTTTCGCGCAAAGGCGCAAAGCTAGAATAGCAAGCAGCTAAACGCCGAGCGCAAAGCGTCAAAAGCTATTAACCGCAGATTTACGCAGATGGACACAGATAGTTTTTCGGCCAGAATGGCCGAAACATGCCCCGACGGGCATGAAAACTAGTATCTGCGAGAATCGGCGAAAATCTGCGGTTAAGTTATTAGTGACTGATTCTTCACGGTTGATCTGCGGTTAATAACTCTCTGCGCCTTGGCGCGAAAAACTTTATAAACTAAATAGACTATCTCTGCTGTCTCATCTTTTCCGCCGCCGCCAAGATAGACTCAACGATTTTTTTGTAACCGGTACAGCGACAGAGATTACCCTGCATAAACTGGATAACGTCTTCTTCGGTAGGTTTAGGATTTTCGGCCAGCATCGTTTTAGCCGTAAGGAGCATTCCGGGGGTACAAAAGCCACACTGGAAGCCGCCCTTCTCAATGAAGGCTTGTTGCAAAGGATGGAGCTTACCTTGCTGGGCAAGACCCTCTATGGTCAGGATGTCACGGCCCCTCGCCTCAAAGGCGGGCAGCGTACAGGAGCTCACAGGCCGACCGTCTAACAGGAGCGTGCACGTGCCGCAAACCTGCATGTCACAGGATCGTTTTGCACCGGTTAGGCCTAGACGATTTCGAACGACATCGAGCAACAGCTCATGGGGCTCCACATCCATCTCATGCTGCCTACCATTAACGGTAAACGTCACGGGAATGGTTTGTTCGGCCCGTCTCACGTGACCATTAGGCATGGGGTCCTCCCTCGCCCTTGCTGGAGAATTCCTCCTGAACCATCTGATGAAAGGCGCGCTTCAACAGCACCTGAATGATGTGCTCCTTATACTCGGCCGAACCGTGTAAGTCGCCGATGGCTTCAGCAGCACGGCCAGCTATCTGGCCGGCTTCACCGATCAGTTCGGAGGCCTCTTGAAGGCCTTTGCCTTTCAGGAGTTCTTCCGCCTCTTCTACACGACAGGGTTTAGGACCAGCGCATCCTACGGCTACCCGCACATCTCGAATCAAGCCACCGTCGCCCAAGGACAAACGAAGCGCTACCCCCACGCTGGGGCGCTGCAGATAGCCAAACTTGAGGTATCGGACGGCTGATTGAGGCGGGGGAATTGGCACCCGAATCTCAGTCAAGAGTTCATCCGGCTTCAGGCAGGTTTCAAACGCATCCACAAAAAAATTGTCCATGGGGATTTCCCGCATATTAGAGGCATTTTGAGCAACCACGCCTGCCCCTAAGGCCAGAAGGAGAATTCCCGGGTCCGCATGTGGTTCGGCAAAGCAGAGATTTCCTCCTACGGTGCCAACTTCACGAACCCTGATATTGGCAACGTTTGCCTCCATCTGAACAAAGGCCGGGAGGGATTGCTGGAGCTCAGCGGAGTTTTCGAGTTTACGGTGAGTTGAGAGGGCACCGATATGCACCGAATCACCTATCCGCTTAACTTCGTCCAATCCCGGAATTTTCTTAACGTTGACGAGCCGCTCGGACTGGATGAGTCCCTCCTTCATGGCCAAGAGCAGTTCAGTGCCGCCAGCATAGATCTTTGCAGATTCTCCGTAACGGGAGAGGAGATCGGAGGCATCCTTCACAGTCTCAGGCTCATCCAGGTGAAAGCGCCGTAGCATCTTAGGTATCCGTTTCTAGACTTTTTTTGAGTTTTTCGACAAATTCCGCCATGACCTGGTCCGCTTTTCGTTTGACCATGCTATGACCCAGCGTAGCCAATTTACCCAAGATATCGACCGTTGCCACGAATGAAAGAAGGGTCCCACTGCCCTCCTCTTTTAAGTTCACCTCCAGCTCGATCTTCATGAGACTGCCAATTTTGCTGTCGCTTCCAGATGCGCGCGCCTTGATGTGAGAAAGCGGCTCACTCTGCTCAATTTCAATCCGCATAGGGAATTCCACGCGAAATGGACCAACTTTTTCCACCATCGTGGCGGTATAGATCTTTCCATTTTCGATTGTCTTGGCCTCTTTACATCCCGGAACACATGCAATAAACCGGTCCACGTCCCAGATAAACTGCCACACCTTTTCTCTTGGGGCCGCGATGGCTATCTGCTTCTCAAATTGCACTTGCCGGTCCTATAGTCCTTTGGTCGCTCTGGGCTGTTTGGTCTGTCTAGTCGATTGAGGTGCTTGAGTCAATAGCATAGCTATCGTCAATCTGGTCTATCTGGTTCGTTTGGTTCGTTGATCTAGTCTGCTAGTTTATTGGGTTTTTCGAGTTTATTGAGTTTATAGGGTTTGTTGGGTTGGTGTAAGCACGTCGACTCTTGACTATTAACTATTGACTAATGACTAAGTACCATTTGCTATTTACTATTTGTCATTTACCATTGGCGGTTACTGTTTCATTTCTCAATACCGTTTGAGACGCCCCAGGGCCTCTTCGATATTCTCCACAGAACTGGCGTAGGAAAACCTCAGGTAACCCTCTCCATTGGCCCCGAAATCGATGCCCGGAGCCACTCCCAACTGAACCTTTTCTAGGATATCCATGGCCAGCTTGAGGGAATCCGCGCCAAGGTGTTTTGCGTTGACGAAGATATAAAAGGCCCCGTTGGGCTCATGTTTGATGGAAAATCCCAACTTTCGCAATCCTCGGATTAGCACACGTCTTCGCTCGTCGAACAGGGAAACCATGGAGGCCACCTCCGACGCGGCCTGATGTAGGGCTGTAATCCCCGCCCACTGGACACAGGC
>JACZQL010000235.1 GCA_022545745.1 Deltaproteobacteria bacterium
ACGATTCGCGCAAAGGCGCAAAGCGTCAAAAGCTATTAACCGCAGATTTACGCAGATGGACACAGAAAGAAATCCCTTTAAGAATATTACCGCAGAGGCGCAGAGGGCGCAGAGAATTAAATTTTTGTTTGTCGGGAGACGACGACAAACAAAAACATTCTTCAAATTAGAGCTGGAAGTTTTGCCCAATCGTCGTCTCCCGATTGGGCAAAAGGGATTTCCTCAGCGTACTCTGCGTCTCTGCGGTGAAATATCCGAATCCTTATCTGCGATAATCGGCGGAAATCTGCGGTTAAGATTTCGGTAAGTATCTTTTTCCCGATGCGATTAGGTTATGAAAATTGTTATCACAGGTGCAGGTGGACTCATTGCTCTCACCTCGCCCAGTCATTGAAACGAGAACATGAAGTGCTGCCGCTCAAGCACTCTGACCTCGACATTACGGACTCGCAAGCCGCTACCTCCTACCTGCTAAATAAGCGACCGGCGTTAATCATTAACTGTGCCACCACTGAGGTGGACGATTGTGAGCGTAATCCGGAGCTGGCACAGGCTATTCACATTGAAGGACCTCACAGCTTGGCCCACGCTGCATCGCGCATCGGGGCAGAGTTCGTTCATTTCAGCACCAATTATGTATTTGATGGCCGTGAGGAGGGTCGATCGCCTTACACGGTCCGAGACGAGCCACACCCCATCAATGTCTATGGGAAGGTCAAACTTGCGGGTGAGTCTGCCGTTCGGGAAGCCTCACCGCGGACCTTTATCATCCGCACCTCATGGGTTTACGGTTCGGGCAAGAAGGCCTTTCTCAGCACCGTCAATCGCGAACTTTTGGCCGGGAGACCAGTCCGCGCCGTAGCGGATAACTGGGCGAATACCACCTATGTGATGGATTTGGTGGCCCGAATTGATGAGATAATGGCAAGAGGGCGATATGGCACCTATCATGTGGTGAACGAGGGGATCTGTTCGTATTCTGAATTTGCGCTAGAGGCAGGGCGTCTGCTGGGATTATCCGATGCTCGGCTCGAGCAACTGGTTGAATTGATTGACGAGGCAGAAACGAAACGGCCGGCTCCTCGACCGCGCTACACACCGATGCATTGCCTTTTATCTGAGGAAATGGGTCTAGTACCCATGCGAAATTGGCGTTCTGCGCTGGGTGACTACCTATCCGCCCCCACGTTAACCACTTGACGGCTGCCTGTCTGTTCAATTAACTTATGGCAGTCGGAGGTAACCTATGAAGGGTTTTAGGATAGGGCTATGGTTGTTGGCAGGCCTTGCGGGCGCCATCGTGTTTTGGTTATTTCAGTTTGTCACCGGGCCTTCCACTATTACGGCATTCATGGGACAGCAGATTGTGACCCAGGGAGGTTATACGGCATCATGGACCGTCCCCATCGGTTGGGGAATTCATTTGGGAGTGAGTCTGGCTTATTCATTCCTTTTCGCCCTTATTATGCTTCCCCTGTTCGTGTTAGCCGAGAGAATTCAACTTGTTCTGGGGTTGGTGATCGGTGCTGCGCTAGGTTGGGTCGCAACGCTCATTACGGTGCCCGCGATTACAGTGACCATTAGTGTGTTGGGCGGGAAAGGTTTCCCCGCCAATCTCCCGGGTCTTAACACAGCCTACGGGCTACCGTTTTGGAACCATATGCTCTTCTTTGTGGTTGTCTGGCTTATTTACTTGTTTATCCCGTACCAGGGCAGGAAATTTTGAACCTTCTTTCATTCCTCTGGCGCACGCCGGACGCGCGATTCCAAGGGCTCCAGTCAGGGTTGCCTATGATTTAGGTTGGAGCCATGATGGCGGTGATTGACATAAACGTTTGAGGAGAGTGCGATGAGTAAATTTCGGATTCAGTCTCACGGGCGTCTCCAGGAATGGGTGGCAGAGGAGAAGGGCTATTTCAAGGATGAAGGGTTGGACTATGAGTTTATCGTGAAGCCCATTGCAACTTGGTCTGGCAACGTTCAGTCGACTGAATCGGCTCCTTCCGAGGTAAAGGAGGGGGCTTATGAGTCCCTGGAGGATGGCCGGGGTTGCCATGTGAGCTCGGCCTGCCATTGGGCGGTCAACATGGCCTCTTCTGCCAACCACGGGAAAATGTGGGGAGAGGCCTATGGCGTGGCGCCATCGGGCATCTATGTTTCTCCCGAATCTCCCATCCGAAGACCTGCCGATCTGGCCGACGCAGAAGTGGCCGTGGGATACCACACGGGAAGCCATTTTTCTACCATTCAGGGCCTTGAAAAGATTCTTAAACACGAAGAAATCAAGCTTCGATATGTTGGCTTGCTGCTCGATCGGCTGGCACTGCTGTTTGACCGAAAGGTCGAGGCGGCCAGCATCTTTGGAGCTCCGCTCTACGTTGCGGAACAGCTAGGCTTCCGGAAGATCGTGGATACGACCTTTATGATCGGCTTCTTAATTACGGGAGACCCCAACCAGGAGGATGTTGAACGCTATTTTCGAGCCTTGCGTCGGGCGCAGCGTGACATCGATGTGGCACCAGAACCGTACAAACACTACTATCTGAATGAGATTCCGAAAAAGTATCACTCGATGGTGGACATCCAGACCTTCGGGCCCGGAGAACGCCTAGTCTTCGAGCCTTACACACAGGAACTCTTTGAACGTACCCATGGATGGATGGAGTCCTGGAGCCTCTTTCCGGCTGAGCAGGTAGGCACCCTCGGCTACGAGGCTTCGGTCATGCAGAGCCGCCGCTGACCTCGACCCTTTGGTCATTAAGGGATCTCTCCTTCAGATCGGATCCTTCAAGAAGATAAGACAGCTTTATCCCGGCATGGAGTCGAACTCGCCGTGTAGGTGATTGCCGGCCTCGTTCCATTCGTTTGACCTCGCTCCGGGTGTGACGCATAAATGACCATTGCTCGAAGGATTTATGAAGTCTTGCATTAACCCCGATCCGACAAAAAATGACCCCGCTGTAAGTCGTCAGGACTGGACATTGCACGGGTTTGCGACCCAATGGATGGTGGCTCCCGAATTTCACCCCCAGGTGAATTTCTCATTCATGGCACCCCCAGTGGTCGGCTCTGATCTGGTGGGGTTCAGAAATGCTTTCCAGTGCCCATGAATGTCGGCTCGGGGTTAATAGAATTCGCCAAGGGTAAAGAGTCATAGGATGTGGAATGATGCGTGAGGATGTCCAACGACCAAGGCCGCGGATCTTTTACGGCTGGTATATTGTCGGTGTTGGTTTTCTTGCCAACACGGCGGCAGTTTTTTCTCTCTCCAGCACCCTGGGTGTCTTTCTGAAACCACTGACTGAGGATCTGGGTGTTTCGCGGGGTGTTTTCTCCCTTCTGCGCTCCGGGGAGAGTCTCATCAGTGCCAGCCTTTCCCCGTTAGTTGGCTCTATGGTGGACCGCCACGGTGGCCGCTGGTTGATGACCTTTGGCGCCGTGGTGGTGGGCATAGGACTTCTTATGCTGAGCCAGGTGGAGGCATTCTGGCAGTTCTTATGCGTGCGCTGGGCCCTCCATATCGGGGATGCATTCATGGCCTACCTGGTGGTTAACGTAGCCATCTCACGGTGGTTTATCAGGAAGCGCGGTCGCGCCATTGCCTTTTCCAGCATGGGGGTTGGTTTCGCCAAGGTCGGTATTCCCATTGTCACCGCTTGGGTTATCGCAGGGTTTGGATGGCGCGTGGCCTGGGCGGCATTCGGCATTCTTACCTTGACGTTGGTGGTTGGCCCCGCTGCTGTCTGGATGCGGCGGCGTCCAGAAGATATGGGTCTTCGTCCGGATGGGGAATCAGCTCCCTCGGAGGGGACATCCCAATCCAAGGGAAAGGACCAACGATCGACCCCGCATCATCAGACCCTGGCAGAAGAAGTGATCTGGAGCCGTCACGAGGCAGTCCGCACTAAGACCTTCTGGTTGATTGTGACCTGCTTGATCTTTGCAAATATTGGGGCCGCTGGGCTAAACCTTCACCTCTTTGCCTACGTCAGCGATACGAGTGGTTCGGAGATGGTGGCTGCCTCGGTCCTGAGTACTTTGGCTTTCACGCAGATCGCCTTTCCATTGATCTGGGGCTTTATTGCAGAGCGTGTAGAGATTCGCCTTACATTGATGGTCAAATTCCTGATTCAAGCATTTGGACTATTGTTAGCGGTCACGTCAGGAAGTCTTTTCCCCCTATATTTTGGTTTTTTCCTGTATGGCATTGGGATCTCAGGTGGAATGGTCCTTCCCGATTTACTTTGGGCCCACTACTTCGGT
>JACZQL010000236.1 GCA_022545745.1 Deltaproteobacteria bacterium
AGACTGCCCGAGGGAAACTGAAATGGAATGACAGGCGGGGCCGGTAGAACGCCCCGATCACCTCTACTCACAGTAGGAGCGAAGGGCTCAAGCCTATAGGTCAGTGGCGCTCCGGAAGCAGAATCTACTTTAGGAATGATAAAGGTCTCTGACTGTGTGAGGATTCTAGGTGCCAGGGCGAATCGTTCCCGGTCCTCGACAGCGCCCACCCCTCTCGTACCGTTGCTGAGGGTATCAGTCAGTAAGGTCCAAAAAAGACGTGGAGGGGCCGGATCGCCCACCCGAATAACAGGCAAATATGGAAAGCGCAGACCAACCTTGTCAACATGGATCATTATGTCGTTGGGGAATTCACCTAAGACAGGATCCGGAAAGCCCATCGTGCCGAGAAGTACGTAATAGCCTGCTGGAAGGTCTGCAGGTACTGGCATTGCCAAGTCCAGAGAAGCCTCCACTCGATCCTCTGCTACCTTATTCATTTGCACGATCGTGGCCGCGAAATCGTTTCCAATGGGTACCCGCTCAATGGGGAGACCGGTGGGAGTCAAAAAGATCGAGGCAAAAATATTCTGCGCTAGTGAACCGTAGCCTTGCGGTCCGGAAAGACGCTCTAGCCTGAAGCTGGGATACACCTCCATTGATTCTATATCCTGGAGGAGTGGCGAACGGATTTCGAGCTTACCACGAATTCGGATGCTCTCCCCTGGATCAACTTCCTGCCTGTCAATCGTGCCTGTCAGGACCCAGACCGGCAGTGTCCTGTCTCCAAAGGCGGCGGCACCCCCAAAGGGGATCTCCTCACCCGACACCGGAGGGTTAGCAACATGCAGGATCGTACCGGACAACGGAGCAATGGTTCCCTCCCCACCGCCGCTGTTCTCGGCGAGTACACGACTTAAGATGATACCCACCGGATCCGCTTTGATCAGAATGGAACTCCCAGCCGGCGCGAAGAGAGTCGTTTCAAAGGTACCGTCCTCGCCTGCCTCGGTCCATGTGAAGTGCCCCGTATCCAGCGTCACAACAATGACATAGCTTCCCACGGGGACCGAGCCGGCTCGTCCGGTCACCGTAACTTGATTCGCGGTGTCGGGAGCCGAGACATCGATCAGAGAAGCACGGGGCGGAACATCAGGAAGATAGGAAGAAGGCCCAGCCCTGACCTCAATCTGCAAACCACTGACGTTTCCACTTCGGGCATCAACGCGAAGGTGTGCAACATTGTAAGGAATGGGAGGATTAGCAGTAAACGCATAGACCCCTGGTTCGCCTTTGAAACTGAAAGTGCCACCTTCGAAGCTGAGCTCCCCTTGGGGTGGAGCGTCGCAGCATTCAATGAAATAAAGCTTCCGGAGGTTCACAAAGGCATTCGAGACCGGTTGACCGCTTTCGTCCACAACCTTCCCGCTAATGGTCACGTCGGCATTGCCAGATTGGGACTTGAGATCGTCGGAAGAAATCAAGACGCCGAGCAGACAAAGAATCACCGCAGCCCTGCTGACGGGACCGCAGCGCGACTGAACTGATGGATACCTCATGACCCTCCTCTTACAACGTACCATTTAAGTGAGGGCGAGTGGGAAAGGTGGAAAAGAGGGGTGAAAGGAGACACACGGGTATTGGGTGAGGGATTTCTAGGCACCGAGCTGGGGGCTAGAAATCAGGATAAGTTGGGACATCGTCCCAGAAAACCGAATCGGTGGAGGCTCGGATTTCTTGAGCCTGCCGGGGAGAGAGAGAAGCCATAAAGGTTTCCAGCTTGTGAGGAAACAGCTTGGGCGGGGGAGAACGTTGCGGCCGCTCCCACAGATCCAGATGCCGGAGGATCTTGCGGATCACCTCCGATTGCTCGATCCAGGCGATGATGTGCATTTCGCTGCCACAGTGGGGACAACGAAGTGGGTCGACTTGGTAAATCTTCTTAAGCAGCCGTGCCCAGCTGATTGCTTTTCCCTCTTCCCTCTTGTAATCTTTCACCATTACTTTCAATCAGGCGAGGGTAACAAAGTGGCGGTTTCCCGGGGCACCCAACTTGACGCATACGAAACCCTCAGCCCCCTAGCTGCGGGTGGTAGGGGGGACCCAAAGAGGCCATGGCAATCTGAGCTAGAATTGCCAGGGCGGCTGGCTTACGATCCTGGGAGGTGGGAAAGCTCAATATCGGAAAGTCCGGCTATAAACAGTTTTGTTTTGGAGGCATTCAAAGAGCTACGGCCCACGACCTTTTGGAGGTATCAAATCTGAGGGTATCACAATGAAGAATAAGGTGTTAGCTGTTGTGTCGGTGACTGTTGGTCTTCTCCTGGCTTCAGGCCCGATGTTCGCACACCACTCGAGTGCGATGTACGACGCTGATCATCCGGTCACCCTGGCGGGAACGGTAACGGAGTTTAGGTTTATTAATCCCCATGTGCAAATTCATTTCGAAGTGCAGGACGAGAATGGCAAGGTGGTGAAATGGATGGCCGGATCCGAATCTCCAGTGAGGTTGTTCCGGGAGGGCTGGAACAAGGAGACATTGAAGCCAGGAGACCAGATCATTATGACCTGTGCTCCCGCCAAAGACGGCCGTAAGATTTGCAATCTCGTGAGAATCGTGGGGCCCAACGGTCAAGTGCTACGCGAAGAGACCGAATAAGGAGTCGTTCCGTAGAAGTGAGTGCCCCGGGACGATGGAGGGGGTTGAGTAGCGGGTCGGGCTGAGTCTGGTAATAACGACGGAAGAAGAGTTTCCAAATGCGAAATCGGTTAATGGGGTCGATCCTGGCGGTGGTAGCGGTGCTCGCCTTCTCGCCCGTTCTACTCGCTCAGACCGCTACGCAATCGCGGCCGGCCACACCGGACCTGTCTGGAGTTTGGGATCCAGTACGAGAACCAGGCGCAGATGGACGATTTAGCGCCGAAAAGTACTTGTACCTGGAGGACCCTCCGCTGCAGCCTTGGGCTATGGAGATCTACAAGCGCAACAGGGCGGGCGTAACGAACCCAAGGGCGCAGGGGAACGAGGGGTTGGACCCAAATGGCGTCTGTTATCCATCCGGTGTGACGCGGGCCATGGTTCAACATACCTTCGAGATCATTCAGGTTCCGAACAAGCTGATTATGCTCTTCGAGGTGAGTGACGGCGTGCGCCAAATCTATGTGGATGGTCGAGAACATCCCGAGAATTGGCCTTTCGGCTGGATGGGGCACTCGATTGGCAAGTGGGAGAGAGACACACTCGTCGTTGACACGGTCGGTCTAAACGACAAAACTTGGTTCGATGCTGGAGGGACTCCGCACAGCGACGCTCTGCACGTTGTGGAGCGCTTCCGGCGCATTGACCATGACACCTTGGAGGTCGAATTCACGTTCGAAGACCCGAAGGCCTTTACGAAGCCCTGGGGGGCAAAGAAAACCTATCGGTTGAGGCCGAACCAGGAAATTTTGGAAAGGATTACCTGCGAGGAGCATTTGCAGATCGGGGACTCGGAGTCTTGGCTGTCGGATGTCTACAAGTAGCCGAATTTGAAGCCTGCGGTTCGCACAAAGCTTTTGCTGATTTCACTGGCAGGCGTGAATGCCTCACTAGCAATGGGTCGGACTATTTTCAGCGCGGTTTGGAACTCTCGGGAGGGTTGTAGTCCGCAAGAATTCCGTCCGGTCGCGCCTTCAAAAATCTTTGGCGTTCCTAACTGGATCGCTTTCGACTCGATTCCGCGCTGGAACTACAAGAACGAATCAAACCACGCCGCATTACGGCATTGTCAAGTTAACGAGTCGAGGCCAGAGTAAGGTCTTTGGCCGTACCTCCTAGCAGGCACACGTGACCTCAATCCAGCAGGCAAACGCTCGGTCTCGCAGCAGCCGATGGTGAACGGCCTTCAGATGATGACGACCGACTCGGAATAGGTTCTGAATCGGACCGTAAACTGAGAGAATACGCTGAGTCTGTGCCATTGATTTGAACCTTCGCATTGGCCGCTCTTGTTCACGAGTGTGCTGATGGGAGACTTCTGCCCGATTGTTTTCGTATTGGCCTGTTCGATGGACCAGCACCACGTCGAACTTCCGTTTCCTCGCGTCATCCATCAACTCATTGAGTGCAGGCCGAGAATCCTTTGTGCCACTGATCCCGTTGTCACAATACTCCCTGAAAATGTTCCATCCTCTCTCTGAGACATACCGCCTCAAATCCAGCAGTTGAGACTCAGTGGATTGATTCGAAGTAGAGACCCGAGCGTAAATCGCCACTCGGGGTGTAGAATTGTTTGCAGC
>JACZQL010000237.1 GCA_022545745.1 Deltaproteobacteria bacterium
TCCGTGCGATCATCAATCTGCTCAGGCCCTTGGGGATCAAGGAGCTGGTGCGCACGGGCCGAGTGGCCATTGCCCGTGAGATGCCCAAGGTGGCCCCTCGGCGCGAGCTCCAAGGCGCCAAGGCCTGAACTGAATCCTTGGGGACGGATTCTGCGCAAAGAGCAGAGCGTAAAGCGTTCTGCTGCATACTGCCTTCTGCCGCTCTTTACGCCATGCGCTTTGCCCTCTTCGCCGCTGCGGTGAAAAAATTATCGTCTGCGTTGGGCTGCGAAAATCTGCGGCTAATTAATCAAACGCAGCTGGGCTTTTTCAGCCGTCTGCTGCAGGTTGACAGGGTAGGTGTAGGGCAGATATCCTTACAAGCAATTATTCCAGGAGGATAAGGAATGCAAGTTTACCATGATCCAGACACGGATTTGAATCATCTGAAGAACAAACGAATAGTGGTCCTGGGCTACGGAAGTCAGGGTCACGCCCATGCCAATAACCTGAGAGACTCGGGGATTGATGTGGTGGTGGGTTTGGCGAAAGGGAGCAAGTCTTCTCCTAAGGCGGAGAAGGCGGGGTTTAAAGTGATGGAAACCCGAGAGGCAGTGAAGGTAGGAGACGTTGTGATGGTCCTCTTGCCCGATGAGGCTCAGGCTGGAGTCTATGAAAAGGAAATCCAACCTGAGCTAAAGGACGGCAACTACCTGGCCTTTGCCCATGGGTTCAATATCCATTTCAAGAGAATTGTCCCTCCTCAAGGGGTCAATGTTTTTATGGTTGCCCCAAAGGGCCCCGGGCATCTGGTTCGGAACGAGTTTGAGAGGGGTAGAGGGGTCCCGTCCCTATTGGCCGTGCATCAAGATCCCTCCGGGGATACGAAGCAGGTGGGTTTAGCTTACGCCAGTGCCCTTGGGGCAGGGCGGGCGGCTATCTTGGAAACGACTTTTAAAGATGAAACAGAGACGGACCTTTTTGGCGAGCAGTCGGTCCTATGCGGCGGGCTTTCGGCCTTGATTTTAGCGGGTTATGAGACCCTGGTGGACGCGGGTTATCCACCGGAAATGGCTTATTTTGAGTGCCTTCACGAGGTCAAGCTGATTGTCGACCTTGTCTATGAAGGAGGACTGACAAATATGCGGTACTCCATCAGCAACACCGCCGAATATGGAGACCTCACAAGGGGGAATAAGGTGATCGGTCCTGAAGTCCGCCAGGCCATGCAAGAAATTTTAAAGGATATACAATCTGGAAAGTTTGCCGACGAGTGGGTCGCTGAACACCGGCGTGGCATGCCTCATTTTACAGAGCTCAGAAAGGCAAGTGCCAACCATCCGGTTGAGAAGGTAGGCGAGCGACTCAGGGCTATGATGCCTTGGTTGACACAGGATCGCCTGGTGGACAAGAGTAAGAACTGAGCAATTAGCAATTAGTGAAAGGCAAATAGCAAATAGCAAATGGCGAATGGTCAACGGTAATTAGTTATTAGTCAATAGCAATTGGTTATGAGTCAATAGTTATTGGTCATTAGTAAACAGCCAACAGTAGTCAGTAAACTCAACAAACTCGGAAACCTCAACGAAGTAGACTTAATCGACGGAACAGACCAGATAAACCAAACAAACAAAACCAACCAGACAAGCCCAATAAACTCAACGAACTCGAAAAACCAAGTAACCCCTTGAACTCAACAAACGCCAGCAACTCAATTAACCAGATAAACTGAATAAACCAAAGAACCTAGATCAACCAAACGGACCAGATAGACCAGATGAACACGAAATACCAAAGAGATCAGATAGACAGACAGACCATAGAGACCAAATAAACGAATTAGACCCAGTAGACCAGATTGACTCTCAGACGAACATGAAAATTGCTAGAGAAGGTTATCCCTGGATTCTTGCCGCCGTCATTCTTTCCCTCATCGCTTTTTCGTTGGGGTGGATTGGGATGGGCGGAGTTCTTGCCTTTTTCGCCGTTGTGTTTGCTGGCTTTTTCCGGGATCCGGAGAGGACCCCACCCGCGGGTGAGGGCCTCGTCCTTGCCCCGGCTGATGGTAAGGTGGTAGCGATTGTAAAGGATGCAGAAGGAGGGGCCACCCGGGTAAGTATTTTTCTTTCCCTCCTGGATGTTCATGTGAATCGTGCCCCTATCCAAGGGTTAGTTGAAAAGGTACAATATCAACCAGGGAAATTTCATGCTGCCTATCGGGAAGATGCATCGCAGGACAACGAGCAAAACGCAGTGCGGCTGGTTGATTCCACGGGAAAGAGTTTGCACATCGTGCAAATTGCCGGCCTATTGGCCAGACGCATCATCTGTTACGTGAAAGAGGGGGAAACATTGGAGAGGGGGCAGCGATTTGGTTTGATCATGTTTGGGTCGCGAGTGGATCTATTTATGCCTCCGGGTTCTACGGTGGAGGTGGCCAAGGGACAAAGGGTGAGGGCCGGAGAGACCATTATAGGAAGGCTTTGATGAATAAAAGCAGTGAGCCACAAGACGATGGACTCTCTCTGCGGAGAGTCCGAATCCTGCCCGGTAAGGGAATCGGCCGTGGTTCTCTTAAACGGAAGATACCCGCAGCCCAGTTGAAAAAAGGCATCTACCTTATTCCGAGTTTATTTACGACCGGCAATCTCTTTTGCGGCTTCTTCTCCATGATCGCGGCCATTGAAGGTCAATTTCTACAGGCGGCGATTCTCATTATTTTGGCTCACCTTTTGGATGGCCTGGACGGTGCAATTGCCCGTGTCACCAAGACAACCAGTCAGTTTGGCGTTGAATTTGATTCGTTGGCGGATTTGATCTCCTTTGGGGTTGCACCCGCGGTGCTGGCTTATTTTTGGGCGCTATCCCCCTTGGGAATTTGGGGATGGTTGGCTGCAAGCCTTTACGTGATCTGCGGGGCCCTCAGGCTCGCCCGCTTTAACGTTCAGGTTAGCACCGTGGAAAAGACCCATTTTATTGGGCTGCCCATCCCGGCCGCGGCAGAGATGATCGTGGCCACAGTGCTCATGTACCAGTTTCTTGGAGGGGCCACGGCCTTCCATAAACCGATCATTTTGCTCCTCGTTGTCTATGGTCTAGCCGGGTTGATGGTGAGCAATTTCCGGTATCTGAGCTTGAGACAGCTCGACCTTAAAAGGAGGCATCCCTTCTGGTTGTTGCTTTCTGTCATCTTACTCATTACATTGATTATTGCGGAGCCGCAGATCATGCTTTTTAGCGTATTTCTCTTGTACACTCTATCGGGACCGCTCTTAGGGCTCTACTCGATGTTCAATCGGGGGAGGGAGAAGAGAGGGGAAACTTCAGAGTCACTATAACCCCCTTTCCACATTCAAATTTTGAATACTCCCGTTGGCCCCGCCGCGGGAGTTTTTGTTTACGGAGGACTGTAGATGTCAGACAAGGTCACTAACGATTCGAGCGTACAGATCTTTGATACGACTCTGAGAGATGGGGAGCAATCTCCCGGTGCCAGCATGAACGTCGATGAGAAGGTCCTGCTGGCGCGCCAGCTCGACAAGCTCGGAGTCGATATCATCGAGGCGGGATTTGCTGCTTCGTCTGAGGGTGACTTTGATTCCGTGGATCGGGTCTCCAAAGAGGTCAAGAGACCCATTGTGCTCAGCCTGGCGCGGGCCCAGGAGGGTGATATCAAAAAGGCCCTCAAGGCCGTGGACAAAGCCAAGCATCCCGGTATTCATATTTTTATTGCCACCTCGGACATCCATTTGAAGCACAAGCTCCGGATGTCTCGTAACGAAGTATTGGATGCCGCGTCTTTTGCCATCAGCTACGCGAAGAAGCACCTTGATTATATTGAGTTTTCTGCTGAAGACGCCTCCCGTAGCGAGCCAGATTTTCTCGTCCAGGTTTTTGCCGAGGCCATTCGAGCTGGGGCCAAGACCCTCAATGTGCCGGACACCACAGGTTACGCTATCCCTTCAGAGTTTGGCTCGCTGGTGCGTTACCTCATAGACCATACGGAGGGCTCGAATCAGGTCACCTGGAGCGCCCATTGTCATAACGATCTGGGGTTGGCGGTGGCCAACTCTTTGGCTGCCGTCGCGAATGGGGCCAGGCAAGTGGAGTGCACGATCAACGGTATAGGAGAACGCGCGGGCAATACGTCTCTGGAAGAGGTGGTGATGGCCCTTAAGACAAGAAAAGAACTGTTTGGCGTGGACACCCATGTGATCACTGAGCAGTTCTATGCCACCACCCGCCTGTTGCCCCAGATTACCGGGAGCCCCATCC
>JACZQL010000238.1 GCA_022545745.1 Deltaproteobacteria bacterium
TGAAGCGTCAAAAGCTATTAACCGCAGATTTACGCAGATGGACACAGAAAGAAATCCCTTTAAGAATATTACCGCAGAGGCTAAATCGCTAAGCGCATGGCGCAAAGCGCATAGCGCGCTCAGGACTGAGTTCCGAGTGCTGAGTACTGAGTGAGGATGAGCGATCTACGCATAGCGTCCTTCTGCTCACTGCCTACTGTCTTGCTAAATTTTGTGGTCCGTTGTCCCGTGGTCAGTAGTCCGTAGTCTTCTTTCCCTTTGCGTACTCTGCGTCTCTGCGGTGAAATGTCCGAATCCTTATCTGCGATAATCGGCGAAAATCTGCGGTTAATTGCTGGTGATTCCCTTGCGCTCTGCGCTTTTCTATTCCCTTTCCGAGGCTGATAGCTGACTGCTGATAACTGATAGCTGGTTTCCTGAAGTCGTTCTGTTGAACATTCTATCGGTAAGAATCTAACTCACATGGAAACTTCCCGCCGAGAGCTGATGCAGGTGTATCGCCGTCTTTACCGACATTACGGCAACCTACACTGGTGGCCTGGAGAGAATCCACTCGAGATCTCTGTGGGGGCGATCCTAACTCAAAATACGGCCTGGTCCAACGTGGAAAAGGCGATCCGACGTCTCAAGGAGAACCAGGTTCTAAGCGTCAGGACCCTTGGCCGCCTGTCCCTCGGTCATCTAGCTCAACTCATCAAATCGGCGGGTTACTTCAACGTGAAAGCGCACCGCCTCAAAAATTTCATCTCCTTCCTCCAAAGTCGCTACGGAGGAAGCCTCAACAAAATGTTTGGTCAAGACACCTCGCGTCTGCGGGAGGAGCTACTCTCCGTCAACGGCACCGGCCCAGAAACCGCAGACTCAATCTTACTGTACGCTGGCGAAAAACCCATTTTCGTTATTGACGCCTACACCAAGAGGATCTTCTCCCGTCATGGCGTGATGGCTTACGAAAATAGTTACGACGATTTTCAGCAGCTTTTCATGAAACGTATTCCCCCCGATGTCCGCTATACAATCAGTACCACGCGATGCTGGTCTTCACCGGCAAAGATTTTTGCCGCACTCGACCCCGCTGCGACTCTTGCCCCCTCAACGGGTGGCGCAACGTGCCGCCACTAAAATTCTCTTGATCTGACGCCCAGATCCATCAAGCCTCCGTCTATATTAGGAAGCCGCCTCCTTGGGCCCATTTTGGCCACCCAATCCGGACAATTAAGGACCAATAGGGCAAGCCGCCACATCACAGAAGGGTAATCTGGCAGATGGCAGATCCCCGTTGGGACAATTGGGTCATTTTCGGTACATATGTGACAAAAAATGAACTCCAATGAGCAGAGGGGTCGCGCAGGGTACTCGCGTTTTCGCGCGAACACCTTCTGTATCCATGCTTTGGCCCTAGCGGAGGGGTTACCAGGGGAGTGAGAAAAGACACCCTTATTGGTGGGCGGGGAGTCCGCCCCTGGCATCATATTTGCTCCAAAATACCCCAATCCTATGAGAAACCCTCGATGGCAAATCAATTATAGAGATTCAGACCACCAAGCACCGGAGGAAATTTCATGACCCCAAACGGCGAATTCACTTTCTCCATTGAATTGATCCTTTATATCCTCACCCTTCCGGTGTCGTGGATCCCAAAGGTCCACACCATTATCCTGAACTTCCTCTGGGATTTCTCCACGCCGGTGGAAGCCTCTGTGAAAGGCATCGTTTTCTTGCTTCCAGGCCTACACCTTATTGTCGCCATGTGGGCTACCATGCTCGCCTTGTATACCGTCCCCTTCCGCTCAGGGCGAGGCGCCTTCATCGTGTCCCTGATCACCACTTGGTGGGATACGGGTCGAACCATTGCCCTTTATTGGTTAGGATTTGTTCGGGCCGCCTTTCTCACCTTGGGGTGGATTTGGGGTTTCATCCGTATCGTCACCGGCGGGCTTTACCTAGCAATCGTCGAAGTCCTCATGCTTCCCCTCTCCATTGTCAAGCGGGCTACTCACAGCTCCTTACAGCCTGGTATTCCGTGGATCGCCATCTGTCTCACTTTGCTTTGGATCACTATCGAGGCGGGCCTCTTTAGCTACACCATCTACCCTATGGTCTCTGAGATCGCCGCTGACCTCGTGGGGACCAGTGGCGGTGTGTTCCTCCAACCCGCAATGTTTTTCATCCTGTTCATGCTCATCGCCGGGAGCTTTGCCTGCATGCAAGTCATGGTCGACGCCATCCACCAGAAAAACTACAAGGACTTGGTTCAGATGCTCATCGTGGAAGTCTTTGTCATGTTCGTTGAGGTGGTCTTCCTCTACCGCGAACTGGTGGACGCCGTCACCCCTGCGCTGGCGCAGCAAAGCGGTGGTCAGCTTCGTATCGGTATTTTCGGTGTGCTCGCCATCTCAGCCATGTGCTGGACGGGCATCCGTGGCATGACCTGGTTCCTCTTCGGTAGGTACGGGACGCCCACACTGCTATCCATCATTTCAGGACGGGGCCTCATAGACGCCCCCCCTGCATCGCAGGACAAAGAGGCAGAGATCTTTGCCTGGACCAAGGAAATGATCTCCCACGTGAAGGCAGAGATCGGCTGGTTCCGCACCACTGGAAAGGAGCTCTTAGAGGCCTTTATCCTTCCTCCTCTACAGCTCGTCGCTGCCACGATTAACTTCTTTACGGTCTTCGTCACCGGGCGCCACCTATTCAGGCTGCCGCTCAAGTCCCTCCACGCCTTTATGGAAACTGGTGAGCTTCTCAAGCTCGCAAAGATGCCGGAAGGCCCATCCCACGGGGGCAGTCACCATTAAGGCTAACGCACTAGGAGGTTACACCTATGTTTCATCGGATTCGGTTCCTGCTTTTCGCCGCGCTGTTGCTGTTACCAGCCTGCGATCATCCCCAAGATGCTGCTGCCCCCCGTCTATCACTCTTCATAGGAATTGACATCAGCGGGTCCTATCGGCGATCGGCGCATTTCAATGACTCCCTGCGCTTTCTTTCCTACTATATCTACGGCCACTTGAATGGCCTTGGGGGGCTGGAAAAGCCTCGCGCCCTGTTCGTTGGTTCCATTGGCGGCGACACCCTGAACGAGCCTAAGGCCTTCCACCCTATTCAAGAGTTCCAGGGAAAGAGCGCACGCCAAATCGAAGCGAAAATGCGTGGGCTCTTTAGCATCCAGGGAAATTACCTGACGGATTTCAATGCATTCTTCCAGCGGGTCTCCGAGGTGGTGCAGAAGCGAGGCCTTGCCCTCGCTCCCCTGACCATTGTGATCATAAGCGACGGTGTCCCTGACGTACCCATGGACGGTGGGCGGCGGATCGTAGAGGGGCTCTATGAGAAGATTGACGTCTCACCCCTGGAGTATCTCGCGCGTAACGTGACGATCCGGATACTCTACCCCAGCCCAACGGTCGCCCAAAAGTGGGAAAGGGCGATTCCCCGGCAACGCGTCCGAATTTGGCCAGTTGAGTCGGATGTGATGAAGGGCTGGAAAGAGCAAATGCAGAACCACGGGACGAAACTCGAGGACCAGGACAAGTTCTGGAGTTGGGTCCTGGACATCGTGGATCACCGGGTGCGCCGGCAAAAGATTTTATAGCACGGCGCAGCTGCCGCTACCTGGGCTCGCCCTTAGGGCGAACCCAACAGCCAGCTATCAGCTAACAAACCCAGAGGGATAGCAAACAGTTTGCGGTAGGCAGCCAAATTCATCTCGCACAACAGTTCATAGCGTCCTGTATTGCTTTGTTGCCTACTGCATAGAGCCATTTTCCTCCGCCCACTGATCCAATCCGCCAATTCCCAATGCTCCAAGGCGCAAAGCGCCTTAGGGGTACGGGGTTTACCCCGATCCAACTCGCTTTGCAGATCATAAATTCAACCTGCTGAGCATTACCTACAACGGCAAAGGCGGCTTTGCTGGAGAGGTCACACAATATTGGTTCGGGGTTTACGCTATCCGACTTTTCCGTTAAATTGATTTCCCATGACCATGAAGGCAAATCTCATCACCTTAACTACGGACTTCGGTCACAAGGATGCCTTTGTGGGCACCATGAAAGGAGTCATCCTTAGTGTCAATCCAAAGGTGGGAATTGTGGATCTAAGCCACAGCATCCCGCCACAGGATATTATGGCTGGGGCCTTGGTTCTCAGTGGGGCTGTCCCGTATTTTCCCGCAGGAACCATCCATGTAGCTGTTGTGGACCCTGGGGTAGGCAGTGAGAGCCGTCCTTTACTGATTCAATC
>JACZQL010000239.1 GCA_022545745.1 Deltaproteobacteria bacterium
CCTGGTCCTCGGCCTGCTGGTGGATGATGCCGTGATCGTGACTGAGAATGTCTACCGCTACGTGGAAGGGGGGATGGAACCCCGGCAGGCAGCCATCCGGGGAACCTCAGAGGTGGCCTGGCCAGTGGTGGCCACAGTGCTCACCACTGTGGCTGCATTTGTTCCCATCGGTATGCTGCCCGGGACCATGGGAGTATTCCTGGCGCCTATCCCCATAGTTGTAAGCTTTGCCTTGCTTGCCTCAATCTTTGAGGTCCTTCTTGTCCTTCCTTCCCATCTAACCGACATTATTACCCCCGCCTACGCCCAGAAGGTGCGACTCCGGGAGCAAGGCTGGTTGAGACGTCTGCGGACTGTCTACGGTTCGATCCTAACCGTAGCACTCCGATGGCGTTACGTAACCATTGCCTTTATGATTGGCATTACCGTCATCCTAGCGGCAACGGCAATCTACCGTGTACCCTTCGTTCTGTTTCGGGAGTTCGAGTCCTCACAATTCGTAGTGAACTTCGAAACCTCTCCGGGAGCAAAGATTGAAGACACACTGGAGGTGGCAAAACAGGCAGAGCAAATCATCCTAAATCTACCCCCTGGGGAGCTCAAATCACTGGCTACGAACGTAGGGGTCAGCTTCCTGGACATACACCGCGCGGAGCGTGGATCGAACATAGGACAACTTATGGTAGAGCTCGAGGAGGACCGAAAGCGCAAGGTGGATGATGTCATCGCGGAGATCCGAACGGGAATAGCAGATATCCCAGGCATTACGAAAATTCAATTCCTCAAACTCCAGGCCGGTCCTGGCGGGCCAGCCATTGAGGCCCGCGTGGTGGGTAACGAGATGGGCGTGCTGCGTAAATTATCAGACGAAATGAAGGGCTTTTTGAACGGGATTCCCGGCGTGCGAGACGTCCGAGACGACTTTACCGAGGGCAAAGAGGAGTTGCAGATCACGTTGCGTCCCGAGGCACGGGCCCTCGGACTGGACCTGGGTCAGATCGCGAGGCAAGTGCAGTATGGTTTCCTTGGCGTGGAGGCCTCAACCATCCAGCGCCGCGATGAGGACGTCCCCATCGTCATTCGCTTCCCCCAGGCAGCGCGCGAAAACTTAGCAACAGTCGCCAATATGAAGTTGACGCTTCCCTCGGGGCAACGCCTATTTCTACGCGATGTGGCTCACCTGGAAACCGCCGTTGGCAGCAGCAAAATTCGGCGGGACGATCAGAAAAGGGCCATCAGCGTGCTCGCTGACGTGGACACTCGGAAGACAACGGTCTTCCAGGTCACCGAACGTTTGAAAAAGAAGTTCCGTGATGTGGGAAGCCGATTCCCTGGCTACCGGGTAATCATCAAGGGGGAACGGCAGGAACTTGAAGAGTCGCTGGCCGCACTACCGCAGGTCTCGCTGCTCGCCCTACTTTTGATCTACTTCATTCTAGGATCACTCTTCAAATCCTTCCTCCAACCCCTCATTGTCATGGCAGCCATCCCCTTTGCCCTGGATGGAGTGGTCATAGGTCACTTGATCATGGGAGAGCCCTTGAGTTTTCTCTCCATGCTGGGCTTGATCGCCCTTATCGGGGTGGTCGTGAACGATTCCTTGATCCTAGTGGACTTCACGAACCGCGCCAGAAGAGAGGGTGTACCCACACTACAGGCCATTGTGACTTCCGGCATGGTCCGGCTCAGGCCCGTCCTGCTTACGACCGTGACAACAGTGGGAGGCCTCATTCCTCTGGCCTTTTTTTCCACCGGCCAGGCCAAGTTCCTTTCTCCCATGGCAATCTCTGTTGTCTGGGGGCTCTCCTTCGCCACTGTCCTTACGTTGATCCTGATACCATGCCTATACGCCGTTGGGGACGATCTAAAACCACTATTGATGCGCCTATTCGGGTTTGTAGAAACCAACACGACTCCACCACCCAAAGCGCCGAACTCAGCAATGCAACTCTCCTAACAGTGGTCGGACGGTAGGGCCTAGATCCTGACCTTTGCCCGATAATGCTCCCAGGCCCTCTCTGTGGAGGCAGGTTTGAACGTTCCCTGGGTAATTCTCTCCGCGTCCTCTCGACTTATGTATAGCGGCTCCCCCAACTTCATGGCCTCCACCTGCAAGCGTGCCGACTCCTCCAAGTAGAGAGAAAGGATACAGACCTCGCGGATGCTCCTACCCACCACGACGGCGCCGTGCCCCCGGAGCAGCAGGGCCTTGGACGACCCCATGGTCCGGGCCATCTCTGCAGCCCTCTCGGGCGTCTCCGTCTGTCCGGTGTCCCCGTACACCGGCACACCTTCATAAAACATAACGCTATAGTTGTGCATGGGCCGAATCGTCTGTCCAGCGACAGTCAACAGGACCGTGTAGTAAGAATGAAAATGCATGACGGCCTTCACGTCCTCTCGGACCTTGTAGATAGCCTGATGGACACCTGATTGCGAGACCGGCTTCTCGAAATCAACCACGAAGAGGTCCTTCACCTTCACCAGGGCCGGGCTCTTCCTAGGCATGAAGAGCATCGTCCTACCGTCATCGAGACGGGCGCTCAGATGGGCAAAGGCATCACTCAGTCCCTCATGATGAATGATCCTTAGGGCCGCAACAAAGTCTCTTTTCATCGCATCCAAAACTATCTTTTTCATGATGGGAGTCCCTCTTTGCCCTGGGTTTCAGTCCTGTTCCGTTAAGGATTAACCTTACAGAGTCAATTTTCTTTACTGGGCGACGGAGCCTATCACCCCTCGATTTGCGTTTCAATTCCCCCTCGGTTTTGCCGTGGGCACATGGATGGCCTGCCCCTTCATCCGAACATGAGGGCCAGTTGCCACTATTGACCCCGATCCGGCGAAAAAACTAAGATATGCGCGAACGTGGAGTGCATGTTGCAAGAGTTTCAGCCTTAGGGGGAGCTTGTTCCGCAACTCCACCGACAGTGAGTTTCGGATTACACGGGCCAAACCACTCTTCGGACTGATCCGGTACTCAGCTTGGTTGATTTCTTCCCTTCGAGAACCTCATGGTTCGAGTACCTCACCATGACCCTGAGCATGGTCGAAGGGTCAGGGCCGTGAGCCTGTCGAATCGGTCGAACCACAGTCGAACTCTGCCTTCGTCCCGAGCTCAGGCCGAGCGGAGCTCGCTGTCGAACAGGAATAGGCCCGCGGTGTGGGGTTTAGAGCCAGTTGATTTAGGAACCTTCGCCACCTTTCGGATCGAGGCAATGTCGAGCTCTGCCTGAAAACCGAGGTCGGGATGGCACAACTGAGTTGTTATCGGGTACTCATGGCAAAAATTATGCCTGGTGTCGGCTTATTCCCCAGGAGGGGCAAGGAATGTGATTTTTGGTGGGATTCTTATTTTAAAATCACGACCGCAGGGTCACTCGATGTCCAAATATGCTCTAATCTGCCAGTTTATGTTCTTTTTGTCATAGAAGTTCCAAAATGTGCACTGACAACCACGAGGAAATGTGGTAAAAATTGGATTTTTTCACCTAAAGGGTCCCGAGGGGCGGTTCTCTTAAACTCAGCTCTTCCTCTCCGGAATATTGATATTTTGCTAACGCGTCAGGGTCCAATTCTATCCCCAGGCCGGATCCCTGAGGAGGGATAAGGGCGCCGTTTTGAACCTTGATTGGCTCTTTGAGGAGAGCGGTCTGCAGGGGGTTATAGGTGCAGTCGAGCTCCATGACGGTGCTGTTTTTCAGCGCCGCTGCCACATGTGCACTTGCAGCAAGACCGACCGCATCGCCGTACGTGTGCAATGATATAGGCAACCCGTGTTTTTCCGCCAGGGTCCCAATCTCTTTAACTTCGCTGATGCCTCCGGCGCGCGCCACGTCGGGTTGCAGGATATCCACTGCCCCCCGGAGGATATATTCCTGAAACGCGAACCGTGTATGGAGATTCTCTCCCACCGCAATGGGAACCTGAGCACTGGACCGTAGCTTGGCGTGTCCGTCGATATCCTCTACGAAGAGGGGTTCCTCGAGCCAGCCGACCCCGCACTCTTGGAGGATCGGGGCAACTCTCAGGGCCACGTTGAGGTCGTAGCCCATGTTGGCATCGGTCATCAGGGGAAACTCCTTTCCCACCGCGGCGCGCACAGCGCGGACCCTTTCCAGATCCGAGTCCAGGTCGAAGCCTAGCTTGATCTTTACACCACGAAATCCCTTCGCTGCCAAGGACAACGCCTTCTCAACGTCTCCCCCAATCTGGTCCGGGTAGAGGGCCGTTGCGTAAAGAT
>JACZQL010000240.1 GCA_022545745.1 Deltaproteobacteria bacterium
AAAAGGCACGGTCATCGAGATTCAAGCCCCTTTGGCCGGTAAGGATAGGGTTTAGGGGATCCGTTCAGTGTACAGAAGGCCATTAATTTTCCAACGACTTGTAGGACGCAATTAAAGCGTCGTTTAGAGATACGTCCTTCGTAAAAGATCAGTTTTAAGACTAAAAAGGGGGACTCCAAAAACGCATGTTTTGGGTGGCCGCGGACGTAGACTGGGGGCGTTCGGGATGGCTACTCAACCCCTCAAGACGCAATTAAAGAGCTATTTAAATGCGTCTTGGCACCTTTTTGGCCTATTAGAAGCTTGTTAAGAATCTAATAAAGTAAGGCAGGAATGAATTTTCTCCAATCCTCAGATCACGATCAAAGTTGTCCCTCTACAGGAAGGAGCGATAAGAAAAATGCGCTCACCTTGCGCCAAAAACCGGCAGGTTCACGGTAATAGCGCTTTTCTTTCCCATTTTCCTCCGTGATCCATACCATATAAGTTTCCACTTCATCCTCGCCCCAAATGGCATCATGCTCAAGATTTAGCCGCCAGCTGTTTTGGGCCTGGAAATCGACTTCCAAATCCTCAGTAGCCCTACGGGCAAGCTCTGCGCTATGGACGAGGATCCCGACCTCTGTATTGAGAATAATGGAGCGAGGATCGAGATTGAGCGTACCAACAAATACTTTTTCTTTGTCAAAAACGACGACCTTCGCGTGCAGACTCAGCTTGGACGGTAGAGCCGGGTCGGCAACATGCAATTTTCTTGATTCAGCATCCGGCCTGAGCTCATAAAGCCGAACACCGCTGTTCAACAGGGCGTCTCGGTATTTCCCGTATGCCGCATGGACAATGGTCACGTCCGTCGATGCCAGTGAATTCGTTAATACCCGGAGGTTCACTCCTCTCCCGGTGATTTTCCCTATTGTCTTCAACATGAGTTCGCTGGGAATGAAATAGGGGCTTTCAATCAGTAAATCATGCTGAACCTCCCGGGCCAACTTTGCGAGCCTCTCGGGCACGCCCGGTTGCTGTTCGGTTGTTCGGCCCTTATCCGGCGGGTCGTACAGCACTTCAGCCTCTGCCCAGATCAGCTCATCCCGAATCTCCCTCAGACGTTTGAGGATACCCTGCCGGCTAATGTCCAGCCGATAAGGATATTCTTTCTCTAATTTAGGAGTGTTGTTCCTCAGTCGTTGCTCCGCACGGCCGAAGTCCTTTGGTGAGGGCCTAATCTCTTTAAATGCCTCGAGAGGAACTGCCCACTTGCTGTTCCAATAAGTATCGAAGCTCGCCGAAACATCTGCCGCAATTGGCCCAGCCATAAACAAATCGAAGTCCCGGTAGTTGATCTTGGGGCCGGTACCGAAATAGGTGTCCCCAATATTACGCCCCCCAACAATGGCAACCTGATTATCCACCGCAAAGATCTTATTGTGCATGCGGTGGTTGAGCCGCGATATATTGCCGATGAACTCAAATGCGCGCAAAATCCTCACCCGGTATCGTCGGCTGAACGGATTGTACAACCGGAATTCCATATTGGGAAAGTGGGCGTTCAGCGCCGCGGCCATTTTAAAGTCTCGACCACTCAAGGTAATGTCGTCCACCAGGATGCGTACGCGAACACCACGCTGAGCTGCTCGCACCGCGCGCTCCATGAGCAACCAACCGGAAGCGTCGTCTTCCCAGATGTAATACTGCATGTCGATGGTTCGTTCGGCCATGTCGGCAAACCCCAACCTGGCCAGAATGGCCTCCTTACCCTTATTGAGGAGCCAAAAACCAGATTTGCCTGGATGTTGCTCGATGGATGACGCAAAAAATTGCCCGAGCTCGGTTCTCTCCGGATACTGGAACGCCGTGGAGGGAATCTGCTGGAAATTCCTCGGGAACGTGGCACATCCCGCAAGGGTTAGAATCAACCAGATGAATGTAAGAGTTCTTTTCATGATGCCTGGTTCCTAGCCATCCTAGGACTGTTTACAACTTGATCAAAGATAAGCCAATGAGGTCGCTAAGAAATTAAGAATTATTTAACCGCCCAAACAATACTAGCCGTAGAATCCACAGACAGTTTAAATCACGCCGGGATTTATTCCCCGCCCCTTGGGGCGTAAAATGCTCGCGTGAGCGAGTATATCCATAAGAGCCATAATGTAACGGTGTTACTGTATCATATGGTGTTTCCGGCGAAATATCGACGGGTGGTGTTTGATGGAGCTGTGGATGAGGTGTTGCGGGATGTTTGTCTCGAGGTAGAGAAGCGTTACCAGGTAAAATTTCTGGAGATAGGCACGGATAAGGACCACGTCCATTTTCTGGTGCAATCGGTTCCGACGTACAGCGTGACGAAGTTGGTAACGATAATAAAAAGTGTCACAGCGCGGGAGGTATTTCGCCTGTGTCCTCATGTCAAGAAACAGCTGTGGGGTGGAGAGTTTTGGACCGATGGGTATTATGCCAGCACAGTAGGTAAGCATGGGAATGAGGCCACAATAAGGAACTACGTCAAGGAGCAGGGAGGGGTTTATCAGCAACTCCATGAGGACCGACAGCTCGCCCTCTTCTGATACCCCGCCCCTTGGGGCGGGGAGCTTCATTGCACTCCTGGTTTTTAGGATGCCCCCAATCAAAATCGTGCGTGTGATTACCCGCTTAAATGTGGGCGGGCTAGCACAGCATGCCGCGCTTCTCACAGCCCGTATGGCCTGTCGTAGCGGAAGCTGGATATCGCCAGGGATCAGCCACGCGGAGAATCAGCAACCAGGCCAGAATGGCCAAACGTGGTCGATCAGGCACCCACGACTTGAGATCGAAGTGTAGGGCCTCGCGTCGGCTGCATCCCCTGGTTAGCTTATTTTTCGTTGAGTCGCTGAGACAAGTGCTGGCTTCGGTTCGCGGCGAACAAGTCGATTCGCAAAGGATTTCTGAACTTCTAAAACATGTTGATAGAAGGTTTCTGAATTATGCTGGCACTTTTGTTCAATGTCGTGCCGTACTCGCCTCACTTCTTCTACTAGAGGATCAGACCACATCTCAAACCTCCATTAGTTCTTCCGGAGTACAAATAATAGGAGTGCGTATTCCTCTCCGTGCGTTCACTTGCTCAACGATAGCCCTAACACGGCCGCTCACAATGTGTGTGCAATTCCAAGACACAAGATAATCAATACCGTGCCATGCCGCTAAGGCCAGATGGTAAACATCAGCCAGCGCCTTTTCAGGGATATCGATGTCTTTGAAGTATAGATCGGCAAGTTCGCGTACATCATCGGTAACCTCGAGAGCCGGAAAACTTGACAATTTTTCAACCCGGAGATTCGCCTGTGCCGGGTCGCCCTTGGAGGCTTCCTCTAAAACTAAAGTGGATACGAAAGGCTCACATAATGGCAGAACCATCTCCCACCAGTCGTGCGTGATCTGTTGATGGGAAGCTACAATCAAATCGCGACTGAATCTTGCGGTTAGGTAACTGACCACGGTCGTCTCGATATATACGCTTGGCCTGCTCAGGGCATCATCTCCAACATTGGGCTAACACTGTAATCTGCCGTGTGACGATGTTCCATAGCCTCGGCCAAATGGTGGAGGAAAATAGAGGGAGGGATAATGCTTGCATCGGCAGGCTCAGTTCGAACCGCCTGGAACATCGCGTAGTAGGCGCTGCTTGCGCCTGAATTGTACCATCCCTCGTCCAGACATCGCTGTGGGGCCTTCAGAGATTCTTCGGCTTTCTCAATGCTCACGACGGCACTATAGCAGGAGGCACGTGACTGGGCAATACACAGGAGAATTGTGGCCTGGTAGCTAAACCGGGAGAGAAGTCTTGCAGAAAAAACTTTCCCTCTGCACATGGCACTCTGGTCCCACGTTCAGAAGAAAATGTCCAAAAAGCCACATTATATCCATTTCCAGGCTAGTATTTGTCATTAGCGCCTCTATTGTATAACCGGCTTTGTATAATTGGGCCACATGACGCACCGAGATGCGTGTGCCTTTGATGATCGGTCGGCTACACACACCTTTGACGTGAACAATGTACGGGTGCTCTGTTTGTCGCTTTGAATGCACTCCTGGTTTTTAGGATGCCCCCAATCAAAATCGTGCGTGTGATTACCCGCCTGAACGTAGGCGGGCCAGCCAGGCATGCTACATTATTAACCTCGAATCTCAATGAGGGCATTTTCGAAAGCAAATTGATTGCCGGAATAACGGATGCACATGAAGGCGACATGTCC
>JACZQL010000241.1 GCA_022545745.1 Deltaproteobacteria bacterium
CCTCCCGTCGATAAAGCTAGTGTTTCTCGGCGAAAACTTGGCCCCTTTCCCTGTGGGTCTTTGCAGTTCAGAGTGAAATAAGAATGTATGAACTGCGGCGCCGTGAGCGGTTGCTCCTAAATCCGGCACCTGGGTTCAGAGAAAAAATTTTCCGGGGAAGGGCGTAAGGTCGACCCTTCCCTTAAGTCTTGCTTAACGGCTTGGCTGTTCACTGAGGCGAGTCACTGCCTCTTCTTCTTTCTTTCCCAGATTGCCGAACCATTGTCGCCACTGCTGGGTGCCAGGTCGCTCCTTCCAGTACTCCTCTTCCGAGCCGGTTCGTTTGAACGATTCCAATAGCTCTGCCATGGCGACCGTGGCTGCCTGCCCTAGGATGCTCGGAATGCATCCAATCCTGAACCCGTAGCCAGCGTATGCCTCGAGGGACATGTTTTGTCGCGGCGGGACCCCAACCATGGGGAGTTGAACGGTAGGGGCCAATTGTTTCAACTCGTCCTCTAGCCGGACCCCGGGCCAAATGGCGTCCACGCCTGTCTCGGCATAGGCCGAAACACGATCCATTACCTGGCTGAGGGACTCGCAGGCTCGGGCGTTGGAGCGGGCAATAATGATAAAGTCTCCATCGGTACGGCTGTCGAGGGCCACTTTGAGCTTTGCGACCATGTCTGCAAGGGGGAGCACGGAATGGGCAGCTCCAGCATTCTTAGGGATCTGCTCGTCCTCTATGTGGATCGCTGCCACCCCAGCCCGCTCGTAAGCCCTCACCGTTCGAGCCGTTTGCATGGGTCCTCCAAAGGCCCCCTCAGCATCCCCGACGATGGGGAGGGTTGTGGCCTCCACGATGTGCTCGTGAATGGTAACCATCTCTGACATACCGAGAAGGCCGAGGTCCGAATAGGCGTGAGCACGACTGACTGAACTTCCGGACACATGGATGGCCTCAAAACCAACCGCTTCAATCAAACAGGCACTCCAGGCATTGAACGAACTCGGTGCGACAATCAATGTGGGACGTTTCATCAGCTGGCGTAGGGTTCGACGACGTTCGTTCGCTGTAGGCATACATTCCTCCATTTCCTTTCCGTAAAACGGCCCCATTGCCGAACGGAAAGAGAGCACATGATGTCGGAGGTTAGTACATCAGCGCGAAATTTGCACTCTTATTTTGGGTCGCTTGGAAGGGCTCCGAGATTTGCCTCAAACGTTTTTCTTGGGAGGGTAGAGAGAGAAAGTTGCTACCGTTACTTTTTTTCCAGGACTAGGATACCTTTCTCTGTGTCCAGGTCCATACGGAATTTGCTTAAAAAATTAAGTCCCAGGAGTCCCGCAATATCAGTGTCGGTTGAGAAGTTGTGAACAGCCGCCGCTAGGTCATCGACCCTGAGTCCGCTGACCTCGATGGAGTCTAGGGTTACCAAAGGGACCTCGATTACCCCATTGGCGGTCTGAAGCTGGATTTTTGGATGTTTTTTATCCAGATCGATCTTTAGTTCTTTGGCAACATGTTTAGAGATGACTGTATAGGATGCACCCGTATCCAGGATAAAGTTGGCCTTGGTGGTGGAATTGATCATTGCCTCCACTACCGCCGTCAGGCCTTTCCTTTTGAGCGGGACCAAGGCGCGTCCAGTAAACGCGGGGTTGTTGGAAGGCTTAGAAGGTGCCAACCCTTTGATTATGGTAGTATTTTCCCTAAATTCCGGTGGTATATTGTGCTCATTATCACTGAAATGGACTACTCCTCGCTCATCCACCCAGCGATAAAGGTCGGCGGAGCGGGACGGGATAACTACAGATAGGAAAAGGAGAAATACCAGGGGGATCCAGAAAAACCTCAGGTACATCAAAATACTATATCACGAAATGCGCTTCGGCGGGAAGGGCAGGGTCTAGGGTTACTTCCACAGTATGACCAGTACTACACCGATGACGATCAGACAGGCCCCCAGCACGATTTTGAGGGTTACTTGCTCGATATCTCTTAGGAATATGGCGCTGAGCGTCAAGGCAAAGAAGGGCCCGGTACTGGTTATGGGAATCACCACAATCACCTCACCTAGAGAGAGCGCGTAGTAAAGCGATGCCATTGCCATGCTGATGGAGACACCTGCACTTAGGTAAAAAGGAAGGCATTCCTTGGTGAGACGCAATCCCTCGCCTTGTTTTCCAGTAAGCCAGAGGAGGGAGGAGATGACCGCAAAGGACGAAGCGAAACCAGCTGGCAGTGAGCAGCTAGCAGCGGGCAGCAATTCGGACTACGGATTACAAGACAGCAAGCAGTAAGAAATCAACCCCTCCGCCTGGGTTTTCTAAATTCAGATCTGCATACTGCTTACTGCTATCTGCCTACTAGTTTCCCTTTGCGTACTCTGCGTCTCTGCGGTGAGTTTCTTAAAAAAGTCTTTGCGGCCTTGGCGTCTTGGCCTTCCGGCCCGTAGGCCTACAGCCCGGAGGGCGCGATACACATTGTGGAAGTCATTCAGTTGATGATTTGATAGGTAAGGATCTAATTAATGGAAGTGTTTTTTATAAGCTTCATCATTATTGGATTGGCCTTCCTGGGCATGGCCGCAGGTGTTCTGTTCGGAAGAAGCAGTATCAAGGGGAGTTGCGGCGGCTTGAGCGCCACCGAGGGTCTGGACACCGGATGTCCAGTTTGCGGGTCAAACCGTTAGCGTGGTGATTCAGGTGCAAAGTGCTCCTAACGCTTGGCGCCATGCGCTTTGCTTCTTAATGCTGAAAGCTGATGGCTGATAGCTAGAATACAGGAGATCTCATGCGAGCAAAGACGACAGAGCCACTGGCTGTTAAGGACTATATGACGGCCATTCCTGTCACTTTTACTCTCGATACTGAGGTATTTGAGGCTATTCAAGCACTGGTAAAAAATGAGCTTTCGGGTGCACCAGTGGTGGACCTGCACGGAAACTTGGTGGGGATCTTCTCTGAGCAGGATTGTATTAAGGTCGGCCTGCGTGCTGCCTATCATAACGAGTGGACTGGAAAGGTGTCCGAGTTCATGGGTCACGGTGTCAAGAGCGTTGACCCCGACATGAGCCTTGTGGAGTTGATCGTGGAGCGAGGCGAGGATGCCGTTGATCAACTTCCCAAAGGGCTGCGTGAGAACCCCGAGGCGATGGCTGAGACAATCGAGAACAACATCCGAAAGGTCATCATCGACGAGATGGCGGTGAATCCGAAATACTACGAGAAGATGTCGGAACTTCTCGACGCGCTCATCCAGGCCAGAAAGAAGGAGGCGATGGATTACAAGGTGTACCTGGCCAAGATCGTGGAGCTGACCAGGAAGGCCAAAGGACTAGAAACGGACTCGTCCTATCCCGCAATCATCGATAGCTCGGCACGACGGGCGCTCTATGACAACCTAGATCAGAAAGAGGAGCTGGCCGTTGGTATTGACAAGGCAATCCGTAATGTGAAGAAAGCTGGTTGGCGCGGGAACCGCTTTAAGGAGCGCGAGGTCAAGATTGCAATCAAATCGGTCCTGGGCACACAAGACCCTCGGATCGACTCAGTTTTCGAGATGGTGAAGAATCAGCGTGAGTACTAAGCGAAACCAGATTGAAGTGAGTGGGATCCCCGTGGAGGTTGTCCGCAAGGACATCAAGAATCTCCATCTGGGGGTGTACCCACCATCCGGCCGGGTGCGGGTGGCCGTACCTCTTCACATCAGTGACGAGGCGGTTCGATTGGCGGTGATCACGCGGTTGAGCTGGATACGGCGCAAGCGGGCGGTGTTCAGGCAGCAAGAGCGCCAGTCTGCCCGAGAAATGCTGACGGGCGAAAGCCACTACTACTTGGGACAGCGCTATCGCATCAACGTTATCGAGGCTGACGGGCCGGAAAGAGTGAAGCTCCGTGATAGAACGACGATGGACGTCTTCGTGCGGCCGGGCACCAATGCCCAGCAACGTGAAAAGGTGTTGCAGCGATGGTATCGTGAACGGCTGAAGGCCCTTATTCCGCCCCTACTGGAAAAATGGCAGGCTGTTATTGGTGTTGAGGTTGCTGATTGGGGTGTTAAGAAGATGAAGACCAAGTGGGGTAGCTGTAACATGGACGCCCGTCGGGTCTGGCTGAATCTTGAGCTCATGAAGAAACCGGCAATTTGCGTCGAGTACATCCTAGTACATGAGATGGTTCACCTCCTGGAGCGGCATCATAATGACCGGTTTCGAGAATATATGGACCAGTTCAT
>JACZQL010000242.1 GCA_022545745.1 Deltaproteobacteria bacterium
ATTTTAAAAAGACGGATGGCAAATTTACATGGGCGTATTGGTTGTCGGAACTGTGGCGTTTGATTCTGTGGAGACCCCCCATGCCTCTGCGGAGAGGATCTTGGGTGGATCGGCGGCCTATTTTGCCATGACCGCAAGCTTTTTCGCACCGGTGCAATTGGTTGGGGTCATTGGGGAGGATTTTCCACAGGAATATCTGGACCTCCTCTCAGGGCGAGGAGTCGACCTGGAGGGGCTCAAGAGGGAGAAAGGGGATACCTTTCACTGGCGCGGCCGGTATCATGAAGACCTGAACGTTCGCGATACCTTGGAGCTCCACCTCAATGTCCTATCCGGTTATGTCCCCCACCTCCCTGAGTCCTACCGTGATTCACAATACGTCTTTCTCGGTAATATCGATCCCACCATTCAGTTGAAGGTTCTTGAACAGCTCACCAACAGCCGTCTGGTGGCTTGCGATACCATGGACCACTGGATTCAGGGGAGCAATGCAGAACTTCAAAAGGTTCTGCGGCGTGTGGAGATTCTCGTCATCAACGACTCAGAGGCAAGGATGCTGAGCGGACAGCACAACATCGTCAAGGCCGCCCGTTCCATCCTCAAGATGGGACCCAGGGTCTTGCTCATCAAGAGAGGCGAATACGGTGTCCTCCAGTTCACCGATTCATCCGTTTTTGCTACCCCTGCTTATCCCCTGGAGGAGGTTTTCGACCCCACGGGCGCGGGGGATTCCTTTGCTGGTGGGTTCGTCGGTTACCTAGCGCACACCGGGGATCACAGCGAGAGAGGGCTCCGCCGTGCCATTGCCTACGGAAGCGTGGCTGCATCCTTTGCAGTAGAAGATTTCGGTCTGACAAGGATGATTCCCCTTACCCTTCAGGAAATTGAGGATAGGTATCGTCGGTTCCTCGCATTGACAGACTTCCATACCTGATCCCAGCCCAAAAGATCAGGAAACCACGTGCGATCCCTCGTGTTTTCAAGTACACTTGAGGTGGTGTGCTAACTTAACCTGCCTTTGCAGGATACCATGGGAGGAAGCCCATGGATGAATGCGCAAGGTGGACCCGCCGCAGAAATGAAGGATACCCCGAGCGCCACCCCGGGGAGGCTTCATGGAGCTAAGTGTTGGTTTCATAGATGGATTAGGGATGGCTCGGGGTTGATGGCATGGAACTTTCGATTGTGGTTCCCGTTTATAACGAGGAGGAGACCATAGAACCGGTGGCGCGAGAGGTGGTCTCCGTGGTCAGTACTATAAAAAAGAAATACGAGATCATTATTGTTGACGATGGGAGCACAGACAAAACCTATTCGACTCTCTCCGCACTGCACCACGAAGACCCCAGAATCAAGGTCTTACGCCTGAAGCGGAACTTCGGACAAACAGCGGCCCTTGCGGCAGGGATCGCCCATGCCAAAGGAGAGGTGATCGTTTTTATGGATGGAGATGGGCAGAACGATCCCAAAGATATCCCAGCCCTACTGGAGAAGATGGAAGAAGGATTCGATTTGGTGGCCGGCTGGCGTTCGCCCCGTCGGGACTCCTTTTGGCGTCGGCGCTTTCCCTCTCAGATCGCCAACCTTCTTATCTCTTGGATGACCCAGGTCAAATTGCACGACTATGGATGCACTCTGAAGGCCATTCGCAGGGAGGTGGCCAAAGAAGTTAAACTCTATGGAGAGATGCATCGCTTTATACCTGTCATTGCCTATGAACGAGGGGCGCGGATTGCTGAGCTTCGAGTCCACCACCGACCCCGTCAGGGGGGGAGATCCAAATACGGGTTGGTTCGCACCTTTCGTGTCATCCTGGACCTGTTGACGGTAAAGTTTCTTTTGAGTTATGCGACTCGGCCCTTGCATATCTTTGGGCTTGCGGGGCTACTCAGCGGCGCCATTGGGTTTATATTTGCCCTTTACCTTACGGTGCAAAAGATCCTGTACGGTGTCGAAATTGGGGGGCGTCCCCTGCTCTTGCTCGCAGTTCTTTTAATTGTTATCGGTTGTCAATTCATCATCATGGGGTTGCTGGGGGAGATGTTGGCACGGACGTACCACGAATCGCAAAACAAGCCGATCTACGCCATTAAAGAGATTCTGGACGAAGGGAAGGCCCTATGAACATCGCGGTGATCGGCACGGGATATGTGGGACTGGTGGCGGGCACATGCTTTGCGGAGAGTGGTAATGAAGTCGTTTGCGTGGACATCGACAAGGCGAAGATTGCTTCCTTGAAGGAGGGAGCAATCCCATTCTATGAGCCGGGTTTGCGCGAGCTGGTGCAGAGGAACGTGGAGGAGCAGAGGCTTACTTTTACCACGGACCTCAAATCAGCAGTGAAGCAGTCCAACGTCATCTTTATCGCGGTGGGGACCCCCCAGGGTGCGGATGGGAGTCCCAATATCGACCAAGTACTCAATACAGCCAAGTCCATTGCCAAGGCCATGAACGGCAGCAAGATTGTTGTGAATAAAAGTACCGTTCCGGTGGGGAGCGCTGAGCAGGTGGCCGCCATCATAAAAGCCGAGACCTCCCACCCGGTTGCGGTCTTGTCCAACCCAGAATTTCTCAAAGAAGGTGCGGCGATCGATGACTTCATGAAGCCCGACCGGGTGGTCTTGGGAGGTAACGACCCCGAGGCCTTGGAGATTCTCAAAGAGCTCTACGAGCCGTTTGTCCGGACGGGCAATCCGATACTCGTCATGGACCCCCGCAGCGCCGAAATGAGTAAGTATGGGTCCAATGCCATGCTGGCGACGAAGATCTCATTTATAAATCAAGTCTCCAGCCTTTGTGAAAAGATGGGGGCGGACATAAACCAGGTCCGCCGTGTGCTCGGATTGGACCAGCGTATTGGCCCTCATTTCATTTTCCCCGGTGTCGGATACGGAGGGTCCTGCTTTCCCAAGGATCTACGGGCCATGGTCAGTATGGGTGAACAGGGGCTGGACATGCCTTTGCTGCGGGCCGTGGAGCAGGTGAATGAAGGGCAGAAGCGGCTTCTGGCGGAGAAGGTCAGACGACATTTCGGAACGGACCTCTCCGGTCTCACCTTTGCCCTGTGGGGTCTCTCCTTTAAGCCCCGCACCGATGACATGAGGGAGGCGCCCTCGATCATTGTGATCGAATCTCTACTCAAGGACGGGGCTCAAATTCAGGCCTATGATCCCGAGGCCAACGGGGAAGCCAAGAAGATCTTTGGCGAACGTATTCACTACGCCAAGCGGAACTATGATGCCCTGCGAGGGGCGGATGCCCTGATCGTTGTTACTGAGTGGAACGAGTTCCGCCGGCCCAACTTCCAGCGCGTCAAAGAACTCCTCAAAAATCCTGTTGTCTTCGACGGGCGGAACATTTACGATCCGGCCGAGATGAGGAAGATGGGCTTCACCTATTATTCCATTGGAAGACGAGATGGCTAGGGTATTGATCACCGGGGGAGCAGGTTTTATTGGTTCTCATCTCTGCGAGAGCTTTTTGCAGCACGGGGACGAAGTTTACTGTGTTGATAATATTTCTACCGGAAGCCAAGAAAACATCGCCCCCTTTTCCTCTCATCCTCGGTTCACCTTCATCGAGCAAGACGTGACCCGGTTTATTCAGGTGGATGGGCCCCTTGACATGGTGCTTCATTTTGCTTCCCCCGCGAGCCCGGAAGATTACCTGGTCATGCCGATTCAAACCCTGAAGGTAGGTTCGCTGGGGACCCATAACGCGCTCGGTCTCGCCATGGCTAAAAAAGTCATCTTTCTTCTCGCCTCCACTTCGGAGGTATATGGGGACCCCATGGTGAGGCCCCAGAGGGAAGACTACTGGGGGAACGTGAACCCCATTGGCCCGCGCGGGGTCTACGATGAGGCAAAACGGTTTGCCGAGGCCATGACCATGGCCTATCACCAGTATCATTCCCTGGACACACGAATTGCCCGGATTTTTAACACCTATGGACCACGAATGAGGATGAACGACGGACGGGTGGTCCCGAATTTCATTATTCAGGCCCTGAAAGGGGAAGATTTGACGGTCTATGGGAAGGGACAACAGACCAGGAGTTTTCAATATGTTGATGATCTCGTTGAAGGGCTTCAAAGGCTGCTGAAGTCCGATCACCACCTACCGGTGAATCTTGGTAACCCTTACGAGATGACAGTTTTGGATTTTGCTAAGAAAGTCCTAGAACTCACAGGATCCAAAAGCT
>JACZQL010000243.1 GCA_022545745.1 Deltaproteobacteria bacterium
CCTGGTTCGATGAGAACTGTTCCCGTGGCCCTGAAAGCGAGGATCCCTCCGGTCACACCGGTCCACGCGGGGGCCGTCAGTGATGTGCCGTCAGGAACAATCACATCGGTGAAGTGAGGAACGCGAACAACGTTGGCTCGGAGATTGGCGGCACTGTAGTCGTGCTGCAGGGCAGACCCCAAGGCAATTTGGGGACCCGGTATCGAATCGATCGTGACAAATTCGTAGGTCCCTGCTCCCGGTCCTTGAACCTGAATAACCATGACCTCGTCGCCAGGGTTCAGGTCCACGGCGCTGTCAAGTGACAGTTCCACTGATCCAGCAGAAGCATCCGCAACGAGCTGGTGGACCAGCCGGTCGTGCGCGCGCGGCTCCTCAACGTCTTCGGGAAGATCTACAACTGGCTGCAGCTCTACGACGCCTCCGAGCCGATCCTGGTCGAGGCGCTCGAGCTTACCCGCGAGCTACACGGCGAGGACAGCACGCAGTACGCCGACACGCTCGAGCGCCTGGCGCAGGTGCGGCTGATCTACGCGGTGGTGCTGTTCCGCCAGGGCAATCTCGACGAGGCCGAGAGGGAATTCAAGAGGATCGTAAAACTCGACTTGCCCGGCAGCCGAAAGCAACTCAGGACATCAAGGGGGCCCGCACCCTGGCCCTGCTAAGGGATTCCATCACCACTGACCATATTTCTGTGGTACAGGGTCAACCTGTTATATCTTGTAACTCTTAAAAAATATCGTCTTAATCTCCTTGAATCCGCTGACTGTCCTCTCTGGAACCGGGACTACGCCGCAACTCCTTTCGTGTCTTTGACCGCTCGATAAATCCCCTCGAAGAACAGGTGGTAAAAATCAACGGAAACCTCAACCACATACTCCGGTGAGAATCCCGGCCTCATATCGACCATGCCCGTTTGCAGCAAGCGCTGTAAAACGCCTCGATTGAAATCGCCATGCGCCAGGACCCCATCATGCTCCTCGAGATCGGCCTCCTCGTGTAACTGAAAATATTTTGCCTGAGCCAGGGGCAAACCATACTGTTTGGTCAACGCCTCTTTCCACTTACCGGCCCAATGGCCGATGGGCTCTTCCGTGGCTACGGAAGACCACCACTCCAGGATGGTCCCCTCGTGGAGAAGGCCGCGTTTGAATTCCAGGATTCCCCTGCAGTCCGCCATCATCTCACAGGCAATCATGTCTTCATCGGTGAGCCCAAAGACCTTACCCTGTTCCAACACCAGAAGGATATGTCCCGGGGGACGAGGGTGAATATACTCATCGGCGACTTTCGCACTGAAGCTTGCCATGAGGTCCAGATGTCTTTTGAAAAACCCAATGTGCTTCTGATAAGTCGATGCGATGATGTTATTGATTTCGAAAACATAGTAGGACCAGTTCTGCCAGAAGAGGCGAATACCTTCCATGGGCAGGGAGCCGGCGGCGATTTCACGCATGAAATTACCCTGGTTGATCTTTTGCTCCCAGCGCTCATGCATATTCTGATAGAGCACGTCCACGTACTCCTTGGCCTCCAGCTCTCTCATCTTTTTCCCGAGCTCAAGATCCGGTAACAGTTTGAGCATAAAATTTACCTCCTAGGGGTGGTCCTTCGCCTTCCTCACAAGGCGTTCAATCATCACTAAGACAGGAGCCGAGTATAGGGTCCAAAAGCAGAGGTGTCAAGGTTGTCATCCTCTCCGCTCATCGAAGGGATCACAGAATCTTTATGGTCGGTCTCTATGCGGATTCCACCACGCGACGTGTCTCCTTGCCCGTTGCTTGCATCTTAGAAAATCGAAACAATAGCAACAAGCCGGGGATGGCAATGAGCGTACAGAGTGTAAAAAATCCCTTCCACCCCATGATCTCGGCAATGAAGCCTGTGGGTGCCGATGCCAGCACCCTTGGCACGCCCATCAATCCGCTGAGCAATGCATACTGCGTGGCGGTGAATTTTTTGTTGGTGAGGCTCGCCATAAAGGCTACATAGGCCGAAGTCCCCATACCCGCACTTAGATTTTCAAAGGCAATCACACCAGCCAGACCCACCAGGGTGTAACCCAGCTGGGCTAACAAAACAAAGCCAGCCGTGGATATGGCCTGTAGGAAGCCAAATAGCCAGAGGGATCGGTAGATGCCTAGGGACAACATCATGAGGCCCCCTAGAACACTTCCGGCGATGGTTGCCCAAAATCCAAACAGTTTAACCACAGTGCCGATCTCGGTTTTCGAGAACCCTATATCGAGATAGAAAGGTATTGTCATGGCGCTCGCCATGGTGTCACCGATTTTGTAGAGCAGGATGAAAGCAAGGATCACCCATGCCCCTTTGCGAGCAAAGTATTCAGCAAAGGGGGCAATCACCGCCTCTTTCATTGATTGAGGCGCGCCCTCCGTCACAGGCGGTTCGTGGGCGAGCAACGTTGTGACGATTCCCACCGACATTCCCACGGCCATCATCTGATAAACCCATGTGAAAGAAATATGAGAGGCCAGGATCAGCCCGCCACCGGAGGCCACTAACATGCCGACACGGTAACCATTGACGTAAAGCGATGAACCGAGCCCCAACTCCTCATCGGCTAGATCCTCCCGACGGTAGGCGTCCACCACGATATCCTGGCTGGCACTGAAAAATGTCACGAGAAACGCCACAAAGGCTAGCATCCAGGGGCTTTCCATGGGATGGGTAAATCCCAAACCTGAGATGGCGAGCATTAACGCA
Organism: Deltaproteobacteria bacterium; assembly: GCA_022545745.1. Next base: position 2,728 of record JACZQL010000243.1, read on the forward strand.
AACTGAATGACCAACAGCCATCCACGTCTACGACCCAGTAGGGGTCGCCCCAAGAGTGATAAGGTAAAGCGATCTAGCACTGGTGCCCAGAGAAACTTGAGGGTATAGGGGAGCCCCACCAGAGCCATCATCCCTATGACGCTCAGATCAACCCCCTCATCTTTCATCCAGGCCTGTAAGACCGAAATAGTTAACAACAATGGCAGGCCGCAGGAAAATCCCATGAGGAGCGTCACCATCATCCGGCTGCTCAACAGGACCCTAAGGACGGAGGTGAGCGAGATATGCCTTGCGGGGTTCATCACTGCCATAGGACCGAAAGATTTTGCCAGGGAAGAGGACTATGGATAGGATTTACCACAGAAGTGCTTGCAGGCTTTCCTGCGGGATCCGCCGTTTAATCTTTACCCGAGGACTCTTTTTCTTGCCTGGTCGGGATCACAATCGGAGCCAGCGTCTTGGGTAATCAGAGGTCGGAGCCCCTCGGTGTGCGAGAGCCAGGCCTCTCGAACCTCCGCATGCACCTCATAAAATTCAAGGGTTTCACGCAGTATTTGCAACCTACGCATGAACTGCCCGCCCATGATAGGATGTTTGGCGTGGACCTCATCGAGGGGTCTCCCTTTATATTCAATCTCAGCCCCCAGGAATTTTGCCGTCAATTGAAACTCCATTTCCTTGATCCGCGCCTTGTCTGCGTTGCGAAAGAAGAAGCCAATCATCCTGTCGCTAAATACCCGATCGATGAAGGTGTCGATGACCTGCCTCAGCTTGGCCTCTCCGCCTATTTTTTGATAGAGCGTTTCGGACATTGGAAATGATTTCCAAGGGCTATTTTCCCTCATAAAAACCGGAATGTAAACCACTTCTGATGAGATACTGCTCCTGCTTTGGGACCGGATATGCGTTAAATTGCACGGATCAGTCAAAAGGAGTAGAATAAATCTCTATAGATTCGGGTGTATTGAACCCCTCCGCCTTAGGAGCGGTAAGTTATGGCCGATAAAAGAAATGTTGAAGGCGTAGTCAACTTCCTAGGTTCGGCAAAGCCGACTGAAACCCCTAGCATCCCCACCACCGTGGGTGAGGTGATGACTAGCAAGGTTGTAACCCTGCGCCCCGGCAACTCTTTGCTGGAGGCGATTGGTATGATGGCGAATAACTCTTTTCGTCATTTTCCTGTTGTGGAAGATAACGCACATCTTGCCGGGGTGGTATCGGACCGGGACCTACTGCGAGCCATGAACCTCAACAAAGACTGGAGTTCAACCACCATAGCCCAAGTGATGACGCAAAATGTGGTAAAGGTAAAACGCAACACCCCTCTCTCCGTCGCCGTAGAGGAAATTCTAACCCGCCGTATTCACTGCTTACCCGTGGTGGAAGATGACGACCGAGTCTGCGGGATCGTGACTTCCACTGACCTGCTAAAGGCCTTTCAACAGGTCCAGAAGCGATTCGAGTAACCCCCCA
>JACZQL010000244.1 GCA_022545745.1 Deltaproteobacteria bacterium
ATTTGATCCGTGACCGTCTTGGTCTGACAGGCACCAAGAGATCATGTGATATGGAAATCTGCGGGTCCTGCACGGTTCTGCTCAATGGCAAGGCGGTGAGCTCCTGCACCCTATTCGCCTTCGATGTGGATGGCAAAGACGTTCTCACCATTGAAGGGCTGGCCCCCGAGGAAGGACTCCATCCCATCCAGGAAGCCTTTATCCAATGTGGCGGTTTTCAATGCGGCTTTTGCACACCCGGAATGATCCTGTTGGCTAAATCGCTTTTAGACGAAAAACAGGTTCCCACTGAAGAGGAAATTCGAGAGTATATGGACGCTAACATCTGCCGCTGTACTGGATACCAGATGATCATCGAGTCCGTTGCGGCTGCCGCCGAAAAATTGAGGAGGAACACGTGAGCACTGTCATTGGCAAAAACATTGCCCGGGTGGATGGGCAAGAAAAGGTGACTGGGAGGGCGCTCTATACAGGCGACCTCAAGTTGCCGGGCATGGTTCACGGTAAGGTTTTGCGTTGTCCTTACGCCCATGCACGGATTCGCCGGATCGACACGCGCAAGGCGGAAACCCTCCCCGGTGTTGTTGGAGTTTTGACCCGTAACAACTTAAAATTAGCTACGCCTTACATCGGTGCCATGATCAAGGACCAGCCGGTGATCGCGTTAGAGAAGGCACGTTACGCTGGTGATGTGGTAGCAGCGGTGGCCGCGTTGGACGACGCAGTGGCGGAAGAGGCGCTCAAGGCCATTGAGGTGGATTACGAGGAACTGCCAGCGGTGATGTCTGTTGATGACGCTCTCAGTCCTACCGCGCCGCTGATCCATGAAAGAATCGAGCGCAGCCGCCCGCCCGCTTACGGTCGCGGGGCCAGCTATATCGTGCATGAGCACAGCAATATCTGCCACCACTTTCATTATGAGCGCGGCGATGTTAACGAAGGGTTCCGCCAGTCTGATCTCGTCTTTGAGGACGAGTTCGTTTATCCGACTGCCCAACACTACCCCATGGAACCCACCATCTCTGTCGCCAGCTTCGAGGGGGACTCCGTTACGGTTTGGAGTCCTAGTCAGGCGCCTTTTTCTGCCCGACAGGAGATCTCCCGAGTCTTTGGAATGCCGCTCAGCCGTATCCGGGTGATCGTCCCGCATGTGGGGGGCGGGTACGGAGGGGCCAAGGGTGGACTCACTGCCATTCTTGCCGTGGCGTTATCCCGCCAGGTGCGTAGGCCAGTGCGTGTGGCCTTCAGCGCTGATGAGAATTTCAAAACCATCTGCCAGCCGCAGATCAAAGTCGTGATCAAGACGGGGGTTAAGAAAGACGGAACTTTTGTCGCGCGCCAATCACGGGTCTATCTGAATGCGGGAGCCTATGTCTACAGCACGCCTTCGGTGACCGAGAAGGCCGGCTATCGATCCCACGGGCCGTATCATATTCCTTACGTTCTGACGGATTCCTACGCAGTCTATACCAACACGGTCCCCGCAGGGGCTTTCCGCGGCTTTGGCGGACACCAGGCCGCCTTCGCCTATGAGTCCCAGGCTGACATCATCGCCCATCGCCTTGCAATGGATCCCGTTGAATTGAGACGCCGGAATCTTCTGGGGCGGGGCGAAGAATACGCGGCGGGGGATACCCCCATCGATTGCGATCTCAAGGGGATGTTGGAGGAGCTGGCGGTGGCCATCGAATGGGACAAAAAAGAGGAGCCCCCTAAGGACCCACGATTCAAGCGGGGCAAAGGAATCGCCTGCGCGGTTAAAGACGGTGGCGGCTCAGGGAAGTCGGCCAGTGCCACGGTGCGGATCATGAGTGACGGTAGCGCCGTCTTGGCCACCGGATCCGTGGAGATCGGTCAAGGCGTGCGCACGACCATGCTCCAGATCACAGCTGAAGAGCTGACGCTACCGACAGACAGAGTGGAGGTGGCGGCACTTGACACCCACACAACCCCCTTTGATCATTCCACCAATGCGAGCAGCGCCACCGTCGTCATGGGCCAGGCAGTACAGCGCGCGGCGCAGGACGCACGCCAGCAACTGCTCTCCGCGGCGGCATCCACATTCGGAGTGCCGGTGGAAGAAGTCCAACTCAGCGAAGGTAGGATCATCGTTAAAGAGAAGGGCTGGAGTCTACCGGAGATCATGCGTCTGTGCTTCGCGACCGTCGGTGGCGAGGTAGTGGGGCGGGGAAGCTTTAATCAGACACGGGATGAAAACGTCCCTCTCGGGCAACGCTCCCCATTTTGGGAGGTGGGTTTTGGAGGGGCCGAGGTGGAGGTCGATGAGTGGACAGGGTCCATCCGGATCCTCAAATACGTCTCGGTGACCGATGCAGGCAAAATGATCCACCCCGTGCACTGTCGGGGACAGGATGAGGGGGCAGCCGTGTTTGGGATTGGGCTCAGCTTGTTTGAAGAATTGCTCTACGAGGACGGAAAACTTGCCAACCCTAACCTCATCGATTATCGGTTGCCTCGCTTCCGTGATCTGCCGCACTCTTTTACCAGCCGCATTCGTGAGGACGGGGGGGGGCCCGGCCCCTACGGTGCGAAGGGAGTGGGTGAGGGAGGCATTCTTGGGGTAGCCCCTGCAGTCTGCAATGCGGTCTTTAATGCGACCGGTGTAAGGATTCGGCAGGTACCTCTCAAGGGTGAAAGGGTGTGGCGGGCCCTCGGCCAACCAGCGGTCAAAACTCCCGTCAGACAGTAGGCAGTTGGCAGTGGGCACTAGGCAGCAAGAAAGCAACCCCTCCTCCTCAATTTTCTAAATTCCGATTTGCTTACTGCTATCTGCCTACTAGATTCCCTTGGCGTCTTTGCGCGAAAAACTTCTTAGAAACGAAAACCGTACTCTGACCAACGACCCCGAACCAGATCAAGGTGCTCTTGCTTGGGATCGGCTGAGGCCGGGAACTGGTCGTTTTCCAGGCTGTATTCGAATTCAGGCTTGGTAGCGTCTATGCCCATCTTGTCTGATCGCAGGCTATTCGAAGGTGGTTTCGAAGGGTCCAGAGCAAGTCCCCTTCCGTGACGGATGATCTCAACGTCACGCCCCGCTTGGACTCGGGTCGCTAAAGCCCACTCAACCTTCTGTGAATCCCAGGGATCGACGTCATCGTCCACCACAATGCAGAGCTTGACGGACAGTGTCGGCATACCCCAGACGAGACTATAGATGTCCTGAACTTGCCCCGGGTAGGATTTCTGGATGCTCACCACGGCGTGGAACGTGCCGCATCCCCCTTCCGTTACGCAAGCATCCACGACACCGGGGATCCCTGACCTTTGTAAGAATTGTTTCAAACCCATGGAACCGCCGGTTGCCCGCACCGTCGTGCTTTCGTTGGGAGCGCGTCCCTCGTAGGTTCCCTGGAATATTGGACTTAGTCGATGCGTCACCACCTTTGCGACGATGTATCGATGGCGCGGACGCGAGCCGCCCATGTATCCGGCGAATTCACCGAAGGGCCCGTCGGAAGATTCGTAAGTTTTATCCGTGGGCATCTCCCCTTCGATGATCAGTTCTGCATGGGCTGGGACCAACAGGTCGCTGGTCTCGGCCTTCACGATGTCAATGGGAGCCCGTTTGAGACCACCCGCAATGGAATAATCCCCTATGCCCGGGGGCACAGCGCTGACGGTTACCAGCGCAAGATAGGGATCCAAGCCAATGGCAATGGCAATGGGCATGGCGCGGCCCATGGCCTTATATTTGTTCCAGTGCTGCCAGAGGTGGCGGCGTGGCGAAGAACTGCACCCAAGGATATTAGGCTCAAAGATCGCATTCCTGTAGGTTCCCAGGTTGATCCAGCCTGTCTCCGGGTCCTGGGTGATCACGGCATGATAGGTCCCCAGCATGTACTTCCCATCCAGGTGGTGCCAACGGGGGATGGGAAACGGGTCTTTGAAAAAGTCAACATCCCGAATGATGGCTTCCTTGCATGAGGCCGCGGAGACTTCACGGGGAGGGACGGGACAAGAGTAGGCCTGTTCCCAGCGTTGGGAAATAGCGGAGATGTCAGGCCCAACCTCCAAGGCCTTGCCATAGCGCTTACGGGTTCCTAGGACCCCTGTCACCAAGGGGGTCGAAAAGCCCCCCACCCGCTCAAAAAGCAACGCTGGGCCATTACGATCGGACACCTCGCGACAAATAGCACCTACCTACCACTCGCGATCAACGGGGACGG
>JACZQL010000245.1 GCA_022545745.1 Deltaproteobacteria bacterium
GGCTGGAACCTCTTCTGGCCTTGGGACGTATGGGATCCGCACAAGGTGGTGGCATTGACCAATGTAGATCTCCCGTACCTCCTTGGTTTCAGGGACTACTGGGTGCAGGCCGCGGTAGGCACAATGTTCATAGTGGGATATTTCATTCTGGGAACATTAGGCTTCTACCTCTGGGTGCTTGCGGTTAAAGGAAAAGATTTTATGCGAAGATGGGGTCCCGTGCGCTTTACCATTACCGTGGTTTTGGTCATCATCATGTTGGGCCTTCCCGTTAAAATGTTTCTACGTCTTGCCTTCAACGTGAAGTACGTATTAGTGACCCCCTGGTTCAATATCTGATGTTTTACGTGGCTAAGGTTCTACAGGCCATTGGTTTGGCGGACGTGGGGTATGCCCTTTTTGCGGGTATCACTCAGAATGCCTCCATGGCCGAGGAGATCGTTTTGATGCTGATCGGAGTGGGGCTCTTCTCCATGGGCCGGACCTTGGAGCGCAAGGCGGCTTGAGGAAGGGGAGATGGCTGTCAGGGGCTTTGATCCAAAAGAGGAAGGAAAATCATACGGCGCCATTTTTTTCTTCGGTGTTTGCGCCCTGGTTGTGGTTAGCCTATGGGCCATATTTGACGACAACTTCACACGGCGCCCCTGGAAAAAGTATCAGGCCGAGTTCAACCGGTTGGATTATGAGAGGGCCAAGGCCGCCTATGAAGCGGAGGACAAGAAACTTAAGGCCAATGCGAACTATATCGAGCTGGTAAAAAAGCTGGAGGCTGAGAAAAAAAGCCTTGGCCACGGTGAGTTGAGCCAACGGCTCGAAAACCTACGCCTTGAGGAGACAGAGAGAAATGTCCGTTTCATCGAACTGGACCAAGAGGTTAAGTTTATCAAGAGCGAATTGGAAGAGGCCTGGTACGAGTACGATCATGCCGTCCAGCAGGGCAAAAGCCCGAGGCCCTATCAGAGTAGAATTGACGAGCTGGACAATGAACAAGCAAAGTTAGCACCTGACCTGGAGGAAGCAAGGCAAAAACGGCAGGAAACCAAGGCGGAGATTAAAAAGCTCCAAGCAGGTATCAAAACTTTAGAAGATAGTCTATCAAAGCTCACGGCAGATCGGGACCAATGGCTCCGAGTGATGCAGAATGCCACCGTGAGCATAGGGCCGATTCGTCTCTCTAAGATCCCGAAGATTGTACAGACCGTCCTGCCCGAATTCGACCGCAATAATTTTGCCGAGCCCACGGCTCGTGTGGATCGATGCCAGAGCTGCCACAGTGCTATCAAGCGCGCGGGCTTTGAAAACGAGCCTAACCCCTTCAAGACTCATCCTCGGCGCAAGGTCCTTCTGGGGGACAATGCCCATCCGACCGAGAAGTTCGGTTGTACACCATGTCATGCGGGGCAGGGAGCGGCGGTTAACAGCCCCGAGCAGGCCCATGATGGCAAGAGCTACGGCGTATCGGAGCGAAGGTACTGGGAGCATCCGCTGCTTCGGCGGACGAAGGTGCAATCCAGTTGTGCTTCCTGTCATTTGGATGTCCAGCGACTTGAAGACGCCCCACTCGTGGCCAAGGGACAGAGGCTCTTCGAACAGGTGGGATGCACGGGGTGCCATTTGGTTGAGGGATACGAGAATATTCCCAAAATTGGTCCAAGCCTGAGGAGGGTGAGCGCGAAGGTGGATCCGAGTTGGATGGTGAGATGGATCCAGAATCCTCATGAGTATCGACCCCGCACCCGAATGCCCAATTTTGACCTCAAGGAAGATCAGGCCATGGCCATCGCAGCCTACCTCTGGTCATCCTCCAAGCAAGAGGGAAGTAAATGGTTGGAGGGGCATCCTCTCCCGCAGCTCTATCAAGGGGGAGACCAGGGTCTCATCGATAGAGGCAAGGCACTGGTAAATTCCATCGGCTGCAAGGGCTGTCACGGTTTTGCTGAGGGTGAATTCTCCACGGTCCTGGGCTCCAACAAGGACATTGCTCCCAATCTCAAAGACATTGCTGCCAAAGTGAGTCCTCAGTGGGCTTATCACTGGCTAAAAAATCCACGCGGATATTCCCCTGAAACGCGCATGCCGAGCTTGCGTCTCTCTGACGAGGAGGCGCTAGCCATTACCTCCTACCTGATGACCCTTGGAAGAAAGGGGCAGGTGATTGGCAACATCGAAAAACGTCTCACAGACCCCAAGGGCGTGAAGCGAGGTGAGTCGTTGGTTCGAAAATACGGCTGCCCCGGTTGCCATGACATTCCGGGGATGGAGAAAGAATCGCGAATCGGTGTTGAGCTTACCACCTTTGGTTCTAAGCCCCTGGAGGAGCTTTTCTTTGGCAATCGGACGGACATCCCAGAGACCTGGGACGATTGGACCTTTAACAAACTCAAGACTCCGCGGATCTATGCCACTCCACGGGTAGAGCAGGTCATGCCCCAGTTCGATCTCTCTGAGGATGATATTAGGGCGTTACGGACTTTGCTGGCCAGTTTTCGAGAGAGCAAGGTCCCATCTATTTATAAAGCCGATCATAGTGGCAGGGTGGTTAAGGTGGTGGAAGGCCGCAGGTTAATGCACCAGTACAACTGCATTGGCTGCCATATCATCGAAAACAGGGGTGGCTTTGTCCGAAAATACTACCAGGAGGACAAACTTACCCTGGCCCCACCCTCGCTCAACGGAGAAGGGGATAAGGTGCAAGCCAACTGGCTTTTTGGATTCCTGAAGAATCCAGTTCCACTGCGTCCGTGGCTTCAGATTCGTATGCCTACCTTCGGTTTTTCGGATGATGAGGCCAATTTGCTGGTGTCTTATTTCAATGGACTTGCCAAGGTAAAGATTCCCTATGTTTATTTTGATAAAAATAAAATCCCACAGGGTTATCTTAAGGCAGCCCAAACCATGTTCTCCAACGACTACTTTTCCTGTCTTAGCTGCCACCAACAGGGGGATAAAAAGCCTGAGGGACCACCCGAGGGTTGGGCCCCCGATCTCACCCTCGCGAAAAACCGTCTGAATCCGCACTGGATTATCAAGTGGCTCCATGACCCGCAAAAGGTCGAGCCCGGGACCAAGATGCCCTCCTTCTATCCGGAGGGACCGGATAATATCCTGGGAGGAAAGGATGACAAACAGATCGAGGCCTTAAGGGACTATCTTATGGTGTTGGGTAAAACGGCTTCTGCGGGTGATGGGAGTGGCATGGAAGGTCGTTGACGGACTGGGCGCTGACATTTAACATGATAATGAGGTTTAAGGAGGGTCGCATGAAAAAGGAGTTTTTGTTGGTTTTTTTATTGGTGGCGTTGTTGGTACTGCCCGTGACGAATCTCTTCGCTTACGAGGGAGGGGCGGTAAGCAACGGTGGGTCCATTTCAGGGGTGGTTAATTTCAAGGGAATGGCCCCTACGCCCAAGAAGGTAAGAATAACTAAAGACAAGAAGGTTTGTGACAAGTCCCCGAAAACCGATCCCACGCTGATTGTCTCAGGCGGCAAAGTGGTTAATGCCGTGGTGAGCATCACGGATATCAAGAAGGGTAAAGAGATGAAGGCCATGAAGGTGACCTTCAACCAGAACGGGTGTGAGTATAAGCCCCATGTTCTTGCATTCACGGTAGGTTCCACGGTCGAGATCTTGAACCCTGATAAGATCCTCCACAACATTCACACTTACAGCAAGGTCAACAAGCCTTTCAATAGGGCCCAGCCCAAGTTTAAAAAGAAGCTGACCGTGAAGTTCAACAAGCCCGAGGCCGTTTCCGTCAAGTGCGACGTTCATGGCTGGATGAGCGGGTGGTTTTTTGTCGCTGGGAATCCCTATTACAGCGTGACAAAGGACGATGGGGCATTTAAATTAACCGATGTCCCTCCTGGCACCTACAACGTGGAGGTCTGGCACGAGACCCTCGGTAAGAAGAGCCAAAAGGTTACGGTAAAAGCCAAACAAGATGCGAAGGTCAACTTCGATCTAGCAAAATAATAGTCTTGCCATTGCGAGGGTCGTAGGAACGTCCCTCGCACTCACCTTCCCTTTCCTGCATGTCTTCCAACCCCATTGAGTCTCTCGAGCTCAGTTGGTTGAGTAACTGACAAAGAGTGAATAGGTCGGTAGGGGCTTCCTGTGTACAGTCTATAAATGTCAAATGTAGAGCTCTGACCCGACTGCTTTCCTTGTGCGCTAAAAAGCGACCTC
>JACZQL010000246.1 GCA_022545745.1 Deltaproteobacteria bacterium
GCTCAGCCGAGCGGCGCGCGCTTAAAACTTAGCTGTCAGCCTTCCGCTCTCAGCCTTCCGCTCTGAATTCTCTTGCTGCTAACTGCTTACTGCCTTCTGTCTGTCTGTCAAAGGGGAGGCCTTGGCTCAGCAGGAGGGAGTTCTTGCTGCGATGCAGTAACACGTGCCCTTCGATTTAATCGTGCAACCTTTTGACGTGGTTTCCTGATATTTTCGCGAATTCCAAGCCAATTCCATTGATCCGGATAATGGCACACCATCTTCTCCAGGTGGCGTGAAAACAAAGCCACGTTGGCGGTCACATCCTCCTGTAAGGCTCCCGTCTGCCGAAGGTCGAACTCAGGACCTATTTGAAGGTTCAGTTGGTTTTTCTGGTCGCGGATCATGAACATAGGTAAGAGTGATGCACCGGAGCGCATGGCCAAAGTTACAGGACCCCGTGGAACAGGATAACGCCGGCCGAAAAACTCCACCTCCGGTCCACTGGTTTTCAGCTCGTCCGCAACCATGAGAACGACTTCATTGTCCTTTAATGCCTTGAGTATTTCTTGAACCGCCTGCCTGCGCGGCCGTGCGGAGATGGTTTTGATCCCTACCCTATGGCGGAGGCTGTCCATCAAACGAGCAAACCCCACGTCCTTTGCCTGCTTCACGATTACACTGAATGGGTATCCCGCCGCTGCCAGGCGGGCGCCGATCAAGGTAAAATTTCCTAGATGGGCGCTCAGCGCAATGACACCCTTTTTTCTTGCCAATGCCAGTTGCAAATGTTCCTCGCCCTCGCAGGTAACCGCAGAGCGTATTTGTTCCTTTGGGGCATTGATGTCCGTTGCAGTCTCTTGAATTCCCAGGGCAAAGTTCCGCCACGCCTTGCGGACTAGAGCCCTTCGCTCCTCCCTGGTTGGAAACTCTTTGGCCATGACAAGGGAAAGATTTTTTTCCATCTGCCTTGGGTATTTCCACAGGAGATGGAATGTAAGATGGGCCCCCACTTTGGTGAAGCCAGATAAAAAGCTTTGCGGGATCCAGGGGAGGAGCCCAACAAACCCTTTCACGAAGAATTCCCCGGTTCGGTATCGCAACCAATAGGAATAGCTACGCAGCCATTTCTTTATTCTAGTTCCTTGGGCCATATGGAGTGGAAATGTTCTTACCGAGGGGATTCTCTTAATGTTAGACAGGGGTGGTGGTCAAACTTCCCCACCGCCTTGGTAAACCTAAAACTCGCTTACCGGCCTGCTGCTTTACGATATCTGCGGACAGAACCGTGGGACACGAGGGAGCGCTTTTTCCGCCCTGTTTTTTGAGCCAAATTATAGACCTCGGCGTTGGGGGGTTTTGTCACCTTTTTTTCTTTCCACTGGTGCAACCCCCCTCGGATGTACTTGGGATGCAGACCAAGCGACTCACAGATGTTGTCAAAGGAGAAGAGCCACTCGGTGCTCTCTTCGAGAATCCACTCCTCCGCCTCCCGCAACAGACTCTTCCCGTGAGCGTCCCGGGTGAAGGCGTACTTCTGGAAACAGCCCACCGCGTCTTCCAGGACTGACAGCATCAGCTTCTTTTCTGGCTCTAGGTACGTCTTCCTGCGAACGGTTTCAAGGTACTGGGCTGGAAGAACGGTGTCAGGTTGAAACAGAGAGGCTACCTTTTCTTCCAAGCTCAGGCTTGATTCATATGTCATAAAAACCACCTCCCTTTCGGCTACGGCCTGTCAGCAATGAAATCTCCAAGGGGCCGTTTCATGCCGCACTCGAAAGAGAAGCCGACGACAGGGGCCGAGGGGGAGTCAGCTTCGCATCTGCCAAGGTCGTACAAGCAAAAGTATCAACGAGTTTACGTTGGACCTCACTCCAAACTCCCAATCTAGTGCATCGTTCATCCATGAGGACGTTGAGAGAGATTGGGCCCTCAACGGCCTCGATGATATCCCGGAGCGAAATTTCATGGGTTGGTCGAGCCAAGCTATACCCACCATCAGAGCCGCGTTTGGATTTGACCAACCCACTGCGAGTCAGGTTTTGGATAATCTTTTCCAGGAATTTCCGGGGGATCCCTTGGCTCTCAGCGATCTTCCCGGTGGAGCAATTCTTCGCTGGGTCCTGAGCTGCAAGATACATTGCCGCGCGTATCGCGTAATCTACCTTTCGAGGAATCTGCATGAACCCCATAGGTTTACCTCGTGGCTCCGACTGCCCTCACCTGGTCAGCCACCTTCCCCAACGTGGAAAGGCCCTGTAACCTTTGGACGATTCCTGGCATCTTTTCGTTTACAAAATCCACTTCTTCCACTGTGTTATAAGGGCTGAGACTGAATCGTACAGCTCCTTGAATCCACGTGGGTGGTACCCCCATGGCCCTAAGGACGTGCGAGGGTTCCACCGATCCCGCCGTACAGGCAGACCCGGTGGATGCGCAAATCCCGAATTCATCCAAAAGAACTAGAACTGCCTCTCCTTCCAAGAACTCAAAGCTCACGTTGAGCGTATTGGGAAGACGCCTTTCTCGATGACCGTTGACTCGGCAACCCACAGTGGACACCAATGACTTCTCCAATCGATCACGGAGGGCCTGCACCTGCTTTGTCTCTTCTCCAAGGTTCTTGCGGGCCAATTCTGCGGCCGCTCCCATTCCTATGATGCTTGCCACGTTCTCAGTCCCGGCCCTGCGGTTCCGTTCCTGATGACCGCCCACAATAAAAGGACGAAACGTGATGCCCCTTTTCACATAAAGGGCACCCACGCCTTTGGGTGCATGAAATTTGTGACCCGATATCGTGAGCAGATCCACCGGGCTATTTTTCATATTCAAGGGAATTTTTCCCACCGCCTGCACCGCATCCACATGAAAGGGTATCCCTTTGGCCTTGACTATTTCGCCCACGGCTTCAAAGGGAAAAATGACGCCGGTCTCGTTATTGGCAGCCATGACCGAGACTAGAGCCGTGTCGTCGCTCAAGGAATCCCTGAGTTCGTCCAGATCCAACATCCCCTCCCCGTCTACATGAAGCCAGGTCACGCGGTATCCCTTCTTTTCCAGGTGCTGACAAAGACCCATGACCGCAGGGTGCTCCACCTGCGTCGTGACGATGTGGCGCTTTTCGGGGCGCGATTCGAGAATTCCCCGGATGGCAGCGTTGTCACCTTCGGTGCCACAACTGGTGAAAACCACCTCAATCGGATCGGAGGCCCCCAATAAAGCGGCCACTTTTTCTCTAGCCGCCTGGATCTTCCGGCCCACATGACTACCAAAGCTGTGGATGCTCGACGGGTTTCCGTAAAGCTCCGTTAGGTACGGTTTCATGGCCTCGAAGACCTCAGGCACCACTCGCGTGGTGGCGTTATTGTCGAAGTAGATCTCAGATCCCATAGGACTCCAACTGACTCACTCTATACGCCAAAGGACGACCCACAACCGCAGGTCCGCTTCACATTTGGATTCTGGAAGACAAATCCGGACTGCATCAGGGTCTCCTTATATTCCAGTTCTGTGCCCGTTAAGTAGAGGAGGCTCTTTGTATCCACGATGACCTTGGCGCCCGCGTTTTCGAAAATGCGATCACCCGGTTTTGGGTTGTCGAAGTCCAGCTTATAGCTAAGACCCGAGCATCCTCCCCCTACAACCTTAACGCGCAATCCTTGTTCCTCTTTATTTTCAGACGTCATCATCTGTTTTATTTTTTCGGCAGCTTTATCGGTAATGGTAACTGCAGCTGACATATCTAGTGCCTCCTATATAACGAATGTCTAAACGGTCCCTTCCTGTAACTTTGGGCTCTCTACCTGATTTTTCGAAATTTCTCGCTTCGCCATACCGTAAAGCGGTGACAACTCTCGTAAGCGCGAAACCTCTTGTGCTACCCGGTCAATCGTGTAATCGACTTCTTCCTCGGTGTTAAATCTGCCAAGACCAAAACGGATGGAGGCGTTTGCCAGGTCTTCCTTGACCCCTAGGGCCCGAAGGACATGAGAGGGTTCAAAGACCGCTGTGGTGCAGGTGGAACCTGAGGAGACTGCAATCTCCTTCAATCCCATCAGCAAAGATTCTCCATCCACATAGGCAAAGCTCATGTTCAAGTTCCCGGGGAGGCGACGAGTGGTATCCCCATTGAGAAAGACCCCATCAAGCCGGCTAAAAATCCCCTCCTTAAGTCTCTCCCTCAAACGGTTGAGGCGAG
>JACZQL010000247.1 GCA_022545745.1 Deltaproteobacteria bacterium
GATTCCAGTCGGCGGCGTCCCTGGATCGACTGGATCCATACGGCCATGCTTCAAGGAGGCCTCGTCCGCGATTTTGTCAAGTGGGATGATCAGCCCATGGGTCTCGGTGCCATTCCCAATTCCATTGTTAGGGCATACAGGACGGCCATGACAGAGCCCAAAGGCCCGGTGTATCTCGCCTTTGATGTGGATCTTCAGGAGGCCGAGTTGAAAGAAGACATCCCCATACCCGACATGGAGCGCTACCGTCCACCTGCGCCTCTCCAGGCTGAACCCGATACGATCAAGGAAGCCGCCCAGCTCCTCGCGCGGGCCGAGAGACCGCTCATTATCGCGGACTATATGGGACGGAACCCCGAGAGCGTGAATCACTTGGTGGAGCTGGTGGATCTGCTTTCCATCCCCGTCATTGACCGTGGGGCACGCCACAACTTTCCTAACACTCATCCCTGCGATCTAACGGGCAGGGAAAAGGCGATGGTCGAAAAGGCCGATGTCATCCTCGGTCTTGACGTGATGGATCTCTATGGGGCTCTGGTGCGCTACGATGAAAAAACCAGATCCTCCAAGCTAGCCATGGCTCCGAGTTGCAAGGTGATTCATGTTTCACTTGCGGACCTGGCCATACGGAGCTGGTCTACCGAAGTCATGGAATTGGCTCCCGTCGACCTGCCGATCCTTGCCGATACGAAAGTGTTTCTCCCTGCCTTGACTGAGGAGATTCGCCGGCAGGGACAATTTTCTAAAAGCGCCGTGGAAGGCCGCCGCACGGAACTGAGCCGTCAGCACGAAGAGATCCGTTCGAAGGCTCAGGCCGATCTAAAGCAGCGCTGGGGTGAAAGTCCCATTTCGCCCCCGCGGATGTCTCATGAAATCTGGCAGGTCATCCAAAACGAGGATTGGACATTGACAGCGGGTTCCTTTCGAGGGTGGCCGCGGGCACTCTGGGATTGGAAAAAACCGGGGGCCTTCCTCGGAGGCTACGGCGGCGGTGGGCTTGGCTACTCACCGGGTGCCTCGGTAGGGGCTGCGTTAGCACTCAAGGACAGTGGAACTGTCTGCATCGATCTCCAGCGGGACGGCGATCTTCTCTACACCAACAGTGCCCTCTGGACCGCCTCGAGTTACAACATTCCGCTGTTGATTATCATGACCAATAACCGGACCTACTATAATGACGAGGAGCATCAGGCGAAAATCGCGATCGAACGGGGAAGACCCCCGGAGAACAAGGGGATCGGTATGCGCATGGAATCCCCCGCTGTGGATTTTGCAACGCTAGCAAAGTCCTTTTCCATTGCCAGTGAGGGGCCCATCGAGGATCCGGCAAAGATTCAGCCGGCCATTAGTCGCGCGCTGAAGGTGGTGAAAGAAGAACGCCGCCCCGCTCTTGTTGACGTGATTATTCAATCGCACTAGGGAGGCTAACAGGGGCTAGCTTGACTCACGGGTAGGCGTGGTGGTATTTGTGTGTGTAAGAAAAATGGCCTAGTCGGAACCAATTCGGAGGTATTAGGTCAATGTCCAAGGCCGAAGAACTCGCACAATTTGATCAGGAAATTCAAAAGTACTCCATCCAGGGCCATTGGAAGATGGAGCTCCCGAACAACATGGAGCCGCACTCCAAGCTGCTGCCCATGCTTTGGAAGGGGTCCATGATTCGTGAACAGCTCATGCGTGCCGGGGATCTTATCGGCGTGAACGAGGCAGGACGAAGGACGATTCAGCTGGTTAATCCTGGAGTCCATCCACTCAAATTTACCACCCACACAATGCAGATGTCGATTCAGTTGGTTCTTCCCGGAGAGGTGGCAGCGGCGCACCGTCATACCATGGCCGCCATTCGCTACGTTATTGAAGGAAAAGATACCTTCACTACGGTTAACGGCCAGCGATTCTTGATGGAACCCGGCGACTTGATCCTTACCCCAAACTGGACCTGGCACGACCACATCAATGAGTCCGATGGCCCCATGATCTGGATCGATGGTCTGGATATTCCGTTCTCCCGGGCGATGGATGTGATGTTCATCGAGGAGCATGAAAAACCGCAGCAATTTGTTCAGCGTGTCCTCAGAACATCAGATGATAGCGTTGCCGCACAGGGCGGGTCGCCGTGGTATTACAAGTGGCGCGAGACCGAACAGAGCTTGAAGAAGATGGTGGACCGACCCGCAGGCGTCGACTTGGTCCTGGAGTATAAGGGAAAGAATGATGGACCCACGTTGCCTACCATTGCATGCGGCCAGCATCTACTGCGCCCGGGTGAGGTGACCAAGACCCGCCGCCGCACTTCCACCGGTATATTTCATGTTATGCGCGGTCAGGGCAAGACAGTCGTTAATGATACTGTGCTTGAGTGGGAGCGTGGGGACTTCTTCGTGGTACCCAACTGGAGTTGGCACCGGCACGAGAATCACTCGACCAGTGAGGAGGCCATCCTGTTCTTCATGTCCGATCGCCCATTGCTCGAGCCCTTTGGGCTCTACCGGGAAGAGTACCAGGGTTAAACTAGTGTCATTGAAGGCGCTATAACCTCCCTAGGGTTATCGGGCCTCAGTCCCTGCGCACAATTTTGCGTATCGATCTCCTATCCCGTAATTTCAGAAGCAACTACGTGCGCTTGTAAATAGGGCTGTTACGATTAGGTATCAGACGAATAGAATCGCTTGACTTTAGGAGCCGGGCGAATTATGGGGGGGAAATCTGTTCTCTCGCTTGTTCGATTCGGTGGGTCCGATTGTTAATAGAGAGGTATGAATTAACCTCGAGGAGGCAAAATGGCCAAATTTAATTTTGCTGTAAGAATTGCAGCGTTTACGTTTATCTTTTCCTGTCTTGGCTTGGTGCAGGGAAGGTTGATTATATTTGCTGAATCAAATCCCACCTGGCAGGACAAATGGGCAAAAACCGTTGAGGAAGCAAATAAGGAAGGGCGGGTCACGGTTTACTCGAGTGTTTGGGGATTGTCAAGATCGAGAGTTTTTCAAAAAAAATACCCTCAGATCAAGGTTGTCGTGGTGTCGGGTCGGGGGTCCCAACTCAGGCAGCGAATGCTAAGTGAAGACAGGGCGGGAAAAATCATAGCGGATGTCGTAACTGCCGGTGCAAGAACCAACTATCAAACCCTTCGCGCTCGTAATCTCATCGATCCGATCAGGCCTGTCCTGATCTTGCCTGAGGTTTTGGACGAGTCTCTATGGTATGAGGGGAAACACCGCTACGTGGACCCCGAAAAAAAATATGTTCTTGTTTACATGGGCAATGTGGCACGGACAGGGAGTTATAACACCAAGCTTCTGAAGCCCGAAAAGATCAAGTCCTACTGGGACTTTCTTAAACCTGAATTCAAGGGCAAGATAATAGCCCGAGATATCAGGCAGGGTGGCAGCGGAGGCGATGCAATGCGATTTTTATATCACAACCCCAAGTTGGGGCCTGAATTTGTAAGGCGGCTCTTTAGTGAGACGGATCTCACTATTACGAGGAGTAATCGCCAAGGGCTCGATTGGTTGGGTGTAGGCAAATTCCAGCTGGCCCTTTTTTTCGGGCGGGTGCAAATGGCTAAGTCACAAGGGCTTCCGGTAAATGAGCTAGACCCCCACCTTTTTAAAGAAGGCGCACCGCTTGGCATAGGTGCGGGGAGCGTTACGCTCATGAGCAATGCCCCGCATCCTAATGCGGCGAAGGTCTACATTAATTGGTACCTTTCCCGTGAAGGGCAGATGGTGATCCAGGAGGAAGTGGCAAGAGAAGGTTCTGGCGCGGACTCCATGAGGATCGATATCCCTAAGAAGGATATCCCTCGAGCGTATCGCCGAAGGGAGGGAGCCAACTACCTGTTCGTGGCCACCCCCGAACGTACAGAAATGTACCCAATCTACAAATTGATTAACAAGGCATTAGCCACTAGGGGAAAGAAAAAGAAGAAGTAAACCCAGTAAGATCCAAGACTTTAGTTCAATTTGTTTTAAGAATCTTTTTCATTCGCAACCTTACCTCGGTCTTGGTTGTGATCGAGTAATGCCAGTCGGAATTGTCAAAGTAGGATACACCGGAACGTAGGATCCGCTCGGCGGGAAGGAATGACCCGTCAATATCGCTGTGATTCCCAACTGGAGTTGACCCCGGCACGAGAATCA
>JACZQL010000248.1 GCA_022545745.1 Deltaproteobacteria bacterium
CTGCATCGAAACCGTTTACATAGACGCTCTCGTTGAAATTCGAATCGCTCGTCGGCGGATGGCTGAATTCATCTTCGGGTGTTAGATGATACGGATTCATGGATCACTCCAGGTTCGGTCGTGGTGGTCGTGTTGCGACGCTTATTCGCCCGCAAGCGGGCTCCTACATGGGATATTCACCAATGCCAGCCTAAGTTTCATTGAACGCGTAAGCCGGATCGGCGACACGTACATAGGCCTCTTCCAGTCCGAGATCCTTACGCACGATGTTCGCCCCCATGACTACGGAGACGCACTTGTAGAAAGCGATTCGCCGCGACAGCCCTTCGCGCCCGAAACCGCAGTCGGCCGTGATGACCAAGCGCTCGGGCGGCACGTATTCCAGCGCATGGCGAATCGTCTCCGCCACCTGCTCGGGCGATTCGACCGTGGTGCGGGTGTGGTCGACCACGCCGATCCCGATCTTCTTGTCGGTAGTGTGGTCCTTCATGAGGGCGATATCCCGCGCCTGGTTGCTGCCGCCTTCCAGCATCAACACATCACAGTTCATCTCGAGGAAGTACGGCAGCGATCGCGCGTAGCTCGGGCGCTCCCAGTAGAAACTCTGCTGGTTCGGGTTGCCCCAGCAGGTATGACACCAAACTTCTGTTTTGTCACGAAGCCCTTTTGTTGTGTTGTTGAAAACATCTACCATTTCCGCCATATCCAGTTTGCCAAACACTTTTCCCCGGGCGGGAATCATGTGTATCTGCGGCTCTTCCAGTTGAATGATTGGGCAACCGGCTTCAGCTAGCTCGGTCAGTTCTTCATCGGTCCCACTCCACCGCACAAGACAGGGCCCGGAGGCCTCACAAAAGGCCAATCCAAATTTGATCCCGGGAACCGCGCTGACCAGCGCTTCATGCACGTCCTCCACGGTCTTAATAAAGTGAGTTTGCCCAAAAATCAGGTTCACCTCGTCTGGTTTTTGGATTTTCACTGAAATGAGTTCAATGGCCATGGTGTCCTCTCTTTCCAATAAATCACCCTTATCAAAGTCTTATTCCTGTGTTGCCCTTTCCGCAACTTTTTTCCCTAGCACGCGGAACAGTGCACATGGAGGATGCCGACATCATGCATATTACACGGCTCCCTCCGGCTGCAGAAAGGGAGGGGAACATGAGCGATTCCATGCGAGTAGGTATGGGTCTCTTCCTCCGGATCGAAATGCCACGTGGACATGCCGAACACCGAATCGGTTTCCCGATTTGAAAAACTCTCGTACTCTACGCGGAACTCGATCAACCCTTCGCAGACGCTCAGGCAATCCTGGGGAGCAACTCTAAATTGCACGTGGAAAAAGTTTCCTTGCTCCACCCAGGTGTCGAGCACCTGCACCGAGGCGCCACAGGCTAAGGCCTGGGAGGCAGGCAGCACAAGTAATGCCATCAGGGCCGGGAATGAATGCAGGATAAGCATGGTAAACCTTTGGGCTGCCTTCAATGACCACCCTTCTTCAGTCAAAGACGCCTCAGCACGTCCTGCAGGAGTGCATCCGGCCATTGGCCACGGTTATCAACCGTCACCGTCACCACCCGGCAGTCTGGTCGCTTTTTCACCCTTGCGATGAAGCCCTCACCTTTCAGGGCGATGGTGGCAACGACAATTTTGGGTGAGTTCAAGATCTCTTCCATTTCCTGAATGAACCGCTGGCTCAGGCACTCCATTTTCCCAATCTCGTCGATGATAATGATTTTGGAGGGTGAACGAGGTAAATCAAGATCGGTGAGCAGGCGGTCAAACCCAGGAACATCCACCCCATAGCGGCCAATCCGAAAGCTCCCGCGAACACCCACATGGGACAGAATTTGTTTCTGCCCAGCCAGGGAAACAAGCTGAAAACCTTTCCGAATTCCATCAACCCGAATCTCGTCTGTATAAAACCCAGCCGGATGGTAAACGGACAGGCGGTCGGCCAACCTACGAACAAGGGTAGTTTTCCCGACTCCTGGTGGTTCAGTGATAAGGAGATGTTTCATTAATCTCGATTGGGGTTCCTTGGCTAGGAAGATACACCTCCCCGATCCTTGTTGCCAGTTGAGCCCAAGGAGCCCTGTATTGTACACAGGGGCTGGAGGGGGGGCCTGGGGAGTCACTGAAAACCCAGAGTTCAACAGCTAGGAAAACGAGTTCATAGAGGAACCCAATTCGAAGGACGGCTTTCTTCCGATTTCAGGGGGTGTGTATGGAGACTTTGCGGATTGAAACCAAAAGGCTCAAACAAGTTGTGGACCTCACGGAAAAGGTTCACACGATTATTCAGAAGAGACATTTCAAGGAGGGAGTCTGCAGTCTGTTTTTGCCCCATACCACCGCCGCACTCACTACCGGCGAGGTTGGAGAGGGCACGGATGAAGACCTACTCGAGGTGGCGGAGCAGATGATTCCAAAGATCAGATTTCGTCATGCCCACGATCCCTCTCACGCTTGGTCGCATATGGCTGCCTCCATTTTCGGTGCTTCGTTGCACTTGCCCGTGAATAACGGCGCTTTATGCTTGGGGACTTGGCAGTCCGTTTTGCTTGTCGAGTTGGATGGGCCGAGAGAGCGTACGATCACCGTAACCCTTCTCTCTTCGTTGTAAGCTTGGCGAGGCTTTTTTAAGACCCCCAATACCCCCTGTCGGTGTGAACGTTTTCCGGTGGAAATGGCCGAAAAGGGGTTGGCTGAAGAAGTGATGGATGGAGAGAATTTAAAAACCCGCTTTGCCAAAATGAAAAAAGGAACGGGCTCGAATGCCCAAGGAACCTTACTTGCCCCTCTTTTCCCTTACTTGCCTGGGTTGGGATGCCGCCCCTCGTGTCGATCTACATTTGGTCGAATTCAACAACATTAGTGGTTATTTCAGAGCGGGTTTCCTTTCATTTTTAAATTGGTGAAAAAGAGGGACTTAGGATGTTTATTGTTGGGAAAGATAAAGAAGGCTAGGAGCAGTTGGCATGAAAGCCCTTTCTATCTTCGCCACCATTGTCTCGGTCTTGTGTTTCCCTTTGGCTTTTCTCGTCCTCCTGTATCCCCAACTCGTGAGCTCAAAGGGGAGATGGCGCGGATTTTCCCGTTATATGGGCATTTCAATGTCCATGCTCCTTCTTGCCGCAATCACGGCGCCTGACCCCAAGATAGCAGAAGGTAGCTGGGGGACCTGGGATTGGGTTGTCGTCTTTGGCTTAGGGTTGATCGCCCTAGGGTATATGGCCAGGAGACGTTGGTGGGGTGCGACCAGGGAGCACCTCCCTCACCCACAAGCTCACCCAAAATGGAGAAAGAGAAAAAATCGAAGTTGAGTGCCAAGCTGTGACCAGAAGGAGACCGCGTGGAGATGATCTCTCTGGACACTTTTCTTAAAGGTCGGCGGGTATCACAGGAGAAGGCTAAACGAGATTTAGGTGGGGGGCCAGCATCACTCCCCTCAGTTGGTCTTGAGTCACATGCTCATGGGGACCGTTGGCGGTTCTGGCCTTAATACTAGAAAGGGCTGGTGGATCAGCGGATGGTGAAAGAGGGGTTGGTCCTATTGTATCCGGGGCTTCATACAGTGCTCAGGCTCCAACTCCTGCTGCACTCAGATAATCGGAAAGATCATGGCATTGGCTCACAGGCTGTGGCTACGGCCGTGGCTTATTGTGACCCGGAAGTGATGGCGGGTTATCCCATCTCCCCACCCCTACACACGCATTGTTCAGCTCATTTGGCGGACCAGAAAGAAGGTTTTTCTTCTGTGACAAAGGCCTCACCAACTCCGCCCGAGTCGTCCCAATTATCAATTCCTCAAGACTTCTTTCGGTGGCCGTCCTCGTTGGGACCCGTTCCTGGCTTTTGGGCTGACCAGAGGATCATCGGGCAGGTACAGGAGTTGATGATCCACAGATATTTTTTCTGACCACGATCGGCAAGGGTCACACATGCGAATCTTACGCCGATCCGGACTCCAAAATCTCTCCTGGCAATGACAGGCTTTCCCGCATAAGCAGGAAACATATCCTGCAAGAGGGGAGGGCTCTGGCTGAGGGCTCCTTTCTGGGTCCACAAGATCACGGGCTTTTTGAACCGCTCTGGCCCAGTATCCCCAGTGCTGGACAAAAGACTGGACG
>JACZQL010000249.1 GCA_022545745.1 Deltaproteobacteria bacterium
ATTCCCTCCGCAATCAAAAATGCGGCGGCCTCTGAACGGCTGTTGACAATTCCCGCATCGAGCAACTCGTCTAGCTTGGATTTGCTGTTGTCGTTTCTATCCATCAGTTTCATATGGTTGATGTACTAGGTCGATTCTGCGTAACGTGTAAGCGTCAGAAGCCATGATATCCGAAATCCTAGAAGCAAGATTGGTGAAGTCATCAGTGACCGCGTGGATCAGTCGGCCGCTCAAGCTGGCCGAGGTGTCGCTGGCCAACCAGACCGCCAACTCCGCGGCCTTTTCGATAGACGCTCCTCCACCGCTGGTCACCCGCTCCCCGAACTCGGAGAGCTCAGTATCACCTACTGCTGCCGCGTCGTCCCGGATTTGCTCCCACATACGGGTATTTATAGAACCCGGACCCAAAGCATTTACTTGGACGTTGGTATGCGCCAACTCCAAGGACAGGATTTCCGTAAGTCGGATTACCGCCACCTTCGATGAGCCATAAGCGGAAAGATGATACGGCGCAGAGGTGCTGCCAGACCCGGAGAGATTTATTATCTTGCCCCGATTTTGTTTCAGCATAATCGGTAGCACGGAGCGGCAACAGAGGTAGGTGCCGATGAGATTTACCTGAATGGTGCGTATCCAATCAGACACATCATTGTCCTGTAATGCTCCTATGGGACCGGCCATGCCCGCACTATTAACCAGGATATCAACGGTTGAATACTGCTCAACCGTCTGCTGTACCAATCCCTCCACTTCGGACTGGCTGGTGATGTCTGCCTGAAACACGAAGGCTAGTGCACCAAGACTCCTGATCTCCTCTGCAGTCTCCTCCAGCTCATCCACAGTACGGGCGGCTAAGACTAATTTGGCGCCCTCCTTGGCGTAAGCCAAGGCAATGGCTCGGCCGATGCCTCTCCCTCCGCCTGTAATCAGCGCTACTCTATTTTCTAAACGCATCGAGTTCCCCCTGTCATGGTAAGTAAATGATGGCTCACGCCTTCGGAGGCAGGTCCTCCCCGGGTGCTCCACCAACTTGAGACATGTGTTCCTTCTAAAGAAATTATCTCAAAACTCATGTGTTCTGGGTGAACCGTCCTTCGACAAGCTCAGGACGAACGGGCGGTGTTCTTTATCCGTTCGTGGTGAGCCTGTCGAACCACGTTTTGAGATACTTCCTAAAGACGAAGGTCCCGCCGTTGGAACCCCCAGTACGCTAGGGAAGTGAGCGAAAGGATCACCACCACCAGCACAGCGGCATGGACCAAATTCAATCCATTCACCAGAGGGTTGTTCTCATTGTAGTAATAAAAAGGCGAAATCCACTGGGCCGGCTCCATTACGCTGGCTATTTTACTGAGAGCGCTTAGCAGGTAGGTGGTCACCGTTGCGGCGGCGGCGACACCGACACTCAAGCCCCTGCCCCCTTTGGCGCTGCCGACGGCAAAAGCTACGGAACCGAAGGTCAGACCCAGCAGCGAAACACTGATGGTCATCTCGGCCAGCCGAAGCATGCTGATGTCCATGCCTGCGGGTAACCTTCCCACCGCTAACACCACCCAGAGAACCGCCGCCAGAGCCCCAGTCAGCGTCACCATGGATGCGAACTTCTCCAGAATCAGCCGGCCTCTAGTGATTGGAGCCGAAAGCAGCAGTTCCAAAGTTCCGGCCCGTTCTTCGCCGGCGACGGCAAAACTGCCAAGGGCCACGGCGAATATGATGAAGAGGAAGGGCGCCATGAATCCGAACAGCTCTGCGTTTAAATACCCGGCGGGTGACGTAAAGTCCGAAAGGTCGTTGGCTCCAAATAACGCCATCAGTTCTTCCGGATAGGCTTCTATAACACTCTGAAAGTTTTCAATGCCTTGGATGCTGGGGTAAAAAGCGACCAGCAATCCGGTCAGCAAAGCCAGGCCCAAGCACCACCACACCATGGCGCGCCTTTGATCCCTGAGGGTTTTCAAAAACACACTACCCAGCATCATCGGCAACGCTGCCTCCATAGTAGGACAGAAAAATTTCCTCTAAATTCGGTTCGGAAGTGCTCAGGTTGACGACTTCATATCGGGCCGACCTTTTAATGAGGGCATCTAATGATCCCGGTATGTCGCACTGGAGGGAGGTCTCAGACACATCCAGGTTCCGGATTCCCGGCAGGTTGGAAAAATCAGCGGGGTCAATGGGACCAGCGAAATCGATTTTTAATCGCCGAATCGCCAGGGATTTCAAAGCTTCGATAGTTTCAACCGCTACGATGCGCCCCCGGCGGATTATGGCGACTCGATCGCACAACTCTTCTACTTCAGGAAGGATGTGGGAAGACAGGAAAACGGTTCTCCCTTGCTCCTTGACCTCGAGAATCAAAGCTTCAAATTCTTGCTGCATGAGAGGATCCAGGCCACTGGTCGGCTCATCAAGGATCAATATTTCCGGCTCATGCATAAAGGCATTGATGACAGCGATCTTCTGACGGTTCCCCTGGGACAGGGTGTCTATGGGGCGCGAAAGATCGCAATCGAGCCGCTCGGCCAGGGAGTCCACCTTGTCCCGGTCTACCCCTCCTCTAAGATTAGCCAAATAGGTCAAAAACTCCCGCCCGTTTAAATTCCCATACAGTTTCGGGTCTCCGGGAATATACCCCACCCGCCTTCGCAGCTCTACAGAGTTCAATTGGGCGTCCTGGCCCAATATCGATAGCTTTCCGCTGGTGGGCCGAAGAAAATCCAGCAGCATTCGGATGGTTGTCGTTTTGCCCGCGCCGTTGGGTCCAAGATAGCCGAACACCTCTCCCTGACTCACTTCCAAATTGAGGTCTGCGACGCCCAGTTGCTGGCCGTAGTACTTGGTGGCGTTTTCCAAAGAGATGGCGCTGGTGGTCATTCCTTCCTCATCTGCCCTGGACTGGTCTTAGCCTGCATGATATATCGCGGCTAAATTTTCTCCCTATCTTCCGTTTAACCATTAAGGGCCGTTTGACGTTTTGCCCGGTGCTGCATTGGGCCTGTCAGCAATCCCCTTGCAGCCCCAACGCGTTGCGTGCTAGCCGATTGCCCAAGAATGATAGGGTAAAGTATATCGAGAGGGGGGAGCGAAAAATCTGCTTCGGGTCTGAAAGACCACCATTTTGGACGTTGTGGCATCCACTGCGCGATGATGGACACCCAATCTGCAGATACACCTCGCCCAAACCGGGTGTTACTTGAACTGTGGGAGCCGGTCAGCGAAAAGCCGAGCGAACTATCCGGATAATTTGCGCTCTTGATCCAACAGCGCCTCTTTACGTTCGCTGCCCCACCGGTAGCCACCCACATCGCCATCCTTGCGAACGACCCGATGGCAGGGAATCAGTAAAGCGACCGGGTTTGCCGCGCATGCTCTTGCCACGGCTCGCGCTGCCTTAGGTCGGCGAATGGCTGCAGCAATGTCGCCGTAAGACCTTGTCTCGCCGTATGGAATTCGATTTAGCTGCTCCCAGACAAGCCTTTCGAAAGCCGTTGCCCTTAGGTCTGTCGGGAGGTCCAAGTGCGGCAGTTGCCCCGAAAGATGTCGCAAGATGGCCTGAGTCCACTCGGTGAGCGGAGTATCGTCAACCCCAATCTTGGGTTGTTTTAGTTATATTTTGATGGTACTATGTTGGAAACAAATAGGAGAAAGTGTAAATGAAAAAGATAATCGCACGGTTCGAAGTAACAGACAAACAAGCTGCATGGGTAGAGAAGCTGGCAAAGGAAACAGGCCAGTCTAAGGCGTCTATTATGCGTAATTTAATCCAGGCTGAATTGGAGAAAGGGAAATGAGCAGCTTTATAGAGGTAAAAGCTTCTGCTCAATCGATATACCTAAGAAGAAAGGTTTGTGGGGTTGGTATTAATGATGCAGGTTATATGATTAGCAATACAGTAAATGGGAAAATATTACAGCTTTGTCCTTATTACACCACATGGAAAAACATGTTCGTCAGGTGCTATAACAAAAAATCCCTATCAAGAGACAATTCTTATTATGGCTGCTCTGTTGCAAAAGAGTGGCACAGTTTTTTGAGTTTTAAATCATGGATGAAAGAGCAAGACTGGGAAGGGCTGCATCTAGACAAAGATATAAAAGTTTATGGCAATAAAATTTACAGCCCT
>JACZQL010000250.1 GCA_022545745.1 Deltaproteobacteria bacterium
TGCAAAGAAAGCAGGGTAAATGGACTCGATGCTCCTTTCCCCTGCTCAACCACTCCTTCCACAGATCGGACGATCTTCCCATCCCCTACCGCACCTTTGGAGTGGATCCTGAATACACTGGAGCTAACCTTCAAACGACTCTGACTGATAAGGCTAGTCAGCTGGGCCGCTTCCTTTGGGGTTAATGGTTCAACAAATGCATTGAGTTGTTGTACTACGCCCCCGAGACTTGCAAAGCTTTGATCATCTTCCGTTCCCCGAACGTTATCCAATCCCTTTCGAAAGCGTAAGAGTTTGTTGACCAGATCCTCCTCCATATTGAATGCTGTCAGGACCTCTCGAGGAGCGCTATTCAGGTTGACCTTCCCATCAGTGTAGACGGTGATGAACGGGCGAAGGGTTTGGTAGGCCTCTGGCGTCATCCCCTCCAGCAACCAGATATCCTCCAAAACTTCAAAGGTTTTATCTTTGACCTCCCCCAAACTCTCTCCCAACCCCTTGTGCTTCGCACGCCAATCCAAAACGGCGTCAACTATCTCATCAGTCATGCCAGGAAGCCTCAGAAGGACAGCCTGGGAGGCAAAATTCACGTCCACCTTTCGATCTTCATCCATTATCCCATAAATGACTCCTTCAGATCCATCTTCTTCTCTCACTGGGTAACTCACCGTAAAGTTTCCCTCCCCCAGCTTTGCCTCAT
This sequence comes from Deltaproteobacteria bacterium, assembly GCA_022545745.1. The sequence continues at coordinate 701 of JACZQL010000250.1, forward strand.
GAAAGGCCTCGGGGTTGTGACTCCAAGTGTCCAGATAGGAATCAATTTTGGGAGTGGGATCTTGCTCCAGCTCCGCTAAGGCCCTATAGTAGCCTGCCTTGGCCAGATAAAGGGCCATCAATCGATCCCTCTGGTAACCCACAAGCCTTTGATCGATGGACGTGGAATAGCCAAGCCCGAGTCCTAGGAGGACAAGGAAAGCCAGAATCCACAGAACGACCATGAGGATCGAGCCGTCATTGGATTTCCAGTCAAATTTTTTCTTCCTCACGAAAGCCATGTGGGATGAACACCATCTTGGTGAACTGTGTCCCTCCTATCTTCAATGTGATTTTGACCCCTAGGGGTAGCTCGTCGTTCATTTTCCAGACCTTAGCCCATGGCTGTATCTCCCCAACGCTGTTTTTATAAGTATATTGGAAGTCTAAACTGGAAAGGGAGCCCACGATCAATTCCGCCTCTCCCCTCACTTTAAGATTAGACGCCTGTCGGCGAAACAGGGCGTATCCCGAGCCGGATGGATCTCGGCGGACCTCAAAGGTCACCTTGGCGATTTGAGTATCCCTTCTGGCACTTGCTCCACGGAAACCTTGCCGCGACGTAATAAAGGAGAGGCTTCTCGGTCCGCCATTGAATTCAGTGCCAGAGACCTTGACGGCATTTTTTAGCTCCATGGCCATATCGTCCAAGAGGAGACGAGCCGTCTGATAGACTGAGCTAAATTCCCGGGCCTTACGCCACACACTGATTCCGCCGGCGAAGGAGGAATAAATGGGAAGAGAAATGACGGAGAAGATAGTTAGACTCACCACCAATTCAATCAGGGTAAATCCCTGCTCTTTTCTCCAACTTCTATTCATCCCTTCACTCACGCTTCAAATAGGTCACCACGGAGACATGGCGTACTTTGCCCCTCTTTTCCCATGATACCGTGGCGCGGGTCTCGCAAATGCCGAGGTCCATGATCTCTGAGGCCTTGATCTCCCACTGGAAATCTCCATCCTCCTCGGAGAATTCCCCAGAAAAAGTCCCTGGTGCAATGGAACCCGCGGCTTCGTATGGCCAGAGGGTCCGTTCTAAAAGCACTAAGGCCTTGGTGTAATCCGCCGAGATTCCCAGGGCCTTGAGGGAGCTACCATAGGACCGGAGCACCGTGGTCAAACCTACCGTTAGAAAGATAATGGCCAGGAGAGTTTCCAACAGCAAAAACCCGCCTTGCCCTGAGGGGGCTCCAACGACTCTCCTTACAAATGGTTTCGGATTACCTTCCATTGACATCCATGAGTGTGGCTCGGCCAGTCCAGACGTTGGTCACCAATCGGTATCCATCCTGCTGATCATCGAGGATGGCTATCTCAAAACGGTCTGCACGACCATCGGGATAGAAGTTGACCTCGCTACCGCTGGGGTCAAGTGAAATGGTCTGCGGTATCGAAGAGACGCGGTTCAATTTGCTGGCAATCCTCGTGGAATCCCCAGCCTCATTGACACTGGCGAGCCAATAACGCCGTCCTTCCACATCGAAATGAATCCTGAGCACTTCCCCGCGGGTCACGGCCCGGCGGTTCGCGTAGGCCAACAAACGGGCCACATCGTTGGCAAAGACCTGGAGCTGAAGATGGTTAAAGGTGCGTCGGAACCGTGGGACGGAGAACCCGACCATTACCGCCATGATCACGATAACCGCCATGAGCTCGAGAAGGGTAAATCCAGCTACGGACCTCTTGATGGAAGGATCATTGCCAATTGGTGATATCATCCTTATTCCCTTCAACACCATCTGGCCCATGGGAGAACAGATCATAGTCTTCCCGGTTATACTGTCCGGGGGATCGATAGATGTAGGGGCGACCCCAAGGATCCATGGGGATGGGCCTTTTGAGATAGGGTCCCTTCCAACGACGAACCCCTGACGGTGCTGTACGGAGGGCCTCCAGACCTTCCGCTGTGGTTGGAAACCGTCCATTGTCCACTTCGAATAGGTCAAGGGCAACACTCAAGTGGGCGTTGATATCCGCCTGCGTAGCAGCTTCCCTGGCCTGTCGACTCTTACCGGTCAGGCGAGGGGCCACCATCGCCACTAGGACACCGATGATAATGACAACCAACATGAGTTCCACCAAGGTGAACCCGTGGTCTTTTTTTAAAATTTCCATAGAATATTCCACCCTCAACTCAACGTGCTAGGAGATCAATCTGAAAGATCGGCATGAGCATCGCAATTACGATAAAGCCCACGATGGACCCCATGACCAGGATCATGACCGGCTCCACTAACGAAGTCATTAATTTCATAGCTCGATCAGCCTCACGTTCATACGTGTCTGCAATCTTGAACAAGGATCGGTCAAGATTGCCCGCCTCTTCCCCAACGGCAACCATATTGGTAACCAAAGCAGGAAACATACGACCTCGCCGTATTTCCTGAGACAGGGTCGTCCCACCTTTGAGTTGTTCACCGATTCGTTTAAATTCGCCCCTGAGCAACTCATTTTCTGTGGCCTGAACCACCACCTGCATGGCCTGGAGGATCGGAACCCCATGGCTCAGGAGTGTGGCCAGGGATCGAGCAAAACTCGCGATCTCAACCTTTTTAATAAGAGGACCCCAAACCGGAATTCGCAGTTTGACCCCATCGATGGCCAAACGAACCCTCCGGGACAACCTCCCTCGCCTTAGCAGAAAGACACTCAACACAACCATGGAGAGTACGACCCACCAGTAATGCACCAACCCTTGGCTTAATTCGATCAAGATTCGAGTCGGAAGAGGCAGGATTTGGCCCACATCTTGAAAGAGCGAGACCAACTTTGGAACCACAAAGATCAAAAGGACAGCAACGGTTGCCATGCCTACAAAGAGAATCAAAATGGGATAGGCCAAGGCCGCGCGGACTTTCGCACGCAGCTCTTCCTCTTTTTCACCAAAATCGGCCAGCCTGGCCAATACTTCGCTCAGCATTCCTCCCACCTCTCCCGATTTGACCATGTTGACGTAGAGATTGGAGAAGATCTTTGGATAGAGGGCCAATGCCTCCGAGAAGCTTTTTCCCTCTTTCACCTGGGAAGCAAGACTTGCCAAGACTTCCTGCAGACGACGATTTTCTGTCTGTTCCCATAAAACATCGAGGCCCCTCATCAAAGGAAGTCCCGCCTCTAGCAGATCGGCCAACTGTCTAGTGAAAAAGGTAATATCTCGTCGTCGAATCCTGGTGAAGAATCCAAGGGAAAGGGGATCGGTTTGCCCCTCTGAAGAGGCCTCCTCTCTCTCGATGGACAGGGGGAAATAGCCCATCTTACTCAGTTTCGCCAAGGCCTCTTGTTCCGTCTCTGCCTCGAGGATTCCCGTGATCATCTCCTTACGGCTATCTTTGGCCTTGTACCTAAAATTTCGCATTGCTAAACCATCAACAACGAAAGTT
>JACZQL010000251.1 GCA_022545745.1 Deltaproteobacteria bacterium
TGAAATTTTCACGGGTAAAGGCCATACAAATGAGCAGACAGGGACAAGCGGCTCAGGCCGCTCGCGTCCAGGTCTTGAGCCTGTCCTTGACCGGTGACCCCTCCTCACGCATCTACCCATCATCTCAGGATAGAGCCAGTCCTCAATGGCTTTCTTTACGCTGGCCCCCGCCTTAATTCGTTCAAATCATGCTGAGAAACTAGCACGATTGTCCCACATCCATGCCAGCAACATTGTAGGGAAATGGGTGTATACTTTGCCGCCTGGGATTACTCGTCAACAGTTGCAAGGGCAAATTCCTGCCATTCAAGAAGATTGCTAGTTGAGAGCAAAACTACAGGAGGAACCACGTGAAAGTCATCAATGTCGTACTCATTATTCTTGCCCTCGTTTTCGCGCTGATCGCATACCTTCAGGGCGGCAACCGCCATATTTTGGGCTTCACACAAGGGAGCAAAATGCTACTAACGATCCTCCCTGCAGTGGTGTGTGCCTCGTTAATCGCAGGTTATATCCAAATCCTGCTCCCTGAGACAGTCATTCAATCGTGGTTGGGGAAAGAATCAGGGTTAAAGGGGATAGCCGTTGGTTATCTGGCTGGTTTCGCTATATTCGGTGGTCCCTTCGTAAGTTTCCCAGTTGCTGCATCGCTTTATCAGGCGGGAGCAAGTGTCGCTACGGTTACCACCTATATTACTTCGTGGGCCATTTGGGGTGGAGGAATAATTTTCTATGAGCTTTCAATCATGGGTCCACGGCTCTTTGCTATCCGTATTGCCGCAAGTTTTCTTTTCCCGCTGATGGCCGGACTAATTGCTGGCTATTTGGCAAAAACAGTTTGAGGCATTAGCTTACTGATTCGCACTGCAACGGGCACGTAATGCAAAACGAGCAGTTTTGGGACTGACCGGTACCACTGCGTTCGGTGCCTACGGCCTCCACCCTGTCTCCCCGCGGAGCCTCGCTCGTTGGAACCTCTCCGGCGTCTTGACCCCAGCCAGTATTTCTGTACAATTTAAAGTGACCGGCTGGTCGGTCATTTAAAAATGGTGGATGTAAGTGCCTATTATTGTTGATAAAGACAAAAAGCGCAGAGAGATCCTCCAGGCGGCAATGCAGGTCTTTGCCCGGGACGGTTACCACCGGGCAAAGATCGAGTCAGTGGCCGAAGAGGCGGGAATCGGTAAGGGCACCGTCTACGAATACTTCAAGAGTAAGGCCGATCTTTTCATAGCTCTACACGACCACATGTTAACAGAGCTGAAGAGCTTTTATATGAAAGAGCTCTCCGATATCCGTGAGCCGACGCTCATGCTCGAGCGTTTCATCGAGGTGGCCTTTCAAACCTTTCGAGCTTGGGAACCTTTTTTTCTGGTGTTTTTTGACTTCTGGGCTGAGGGCGGAAGAGGGCAGCAAGAAGCACTCCTCCAGACCCAGATGCGTCAAGCCTATGCCGAATCTCGAAACGATGTCGCCGCCATCCTCACCTCCGGCGCGCAGGACGGATCCTTCCGGCAAGTTGACCCGACTCTCACTGCGGCAAGTATCTTAGCCTCCCTGGATGGGCTGGTACTGCAGTGGCTCTGTGACCGTAACGCATTTGACTTGGACCTGATGTGCAAAAACCTGACTGAATCTATCTTAAGGAGTCTTCGGCCATGACTTCGCGCAAACGCTCGTTCCTCATAATTCTGGCCATGACTCTCATCACCGCAGCGGGTGTCTACCTCATTCAATCGGTAGAGGAACCAATCCCAACTGAACCGGAGCCGGTCCCCGTGGCAGTGGAAGTGGCCACCATTACACCGCGCCCGTTCACCCATCGCCTGGAAGCACTTGGGACGGTGGAGCCCATCCGTGAGGCAGAGGTAGGCGCTCAGGTTTCGGGTCCTATCACTTTTATCCCACCGGAAATCGAGTTAGGGGCATCCGTGGAAAAGGGCAGCGTACTGGCTGAGATTGACCCCACGCCATTTGCAATCGAGGTCAAGTACCGTGAGGCACTTGTGGCCCGTGCGAAAGCGGGTGTCCGATCGAAGGACGTGGAAATTGCCCGGCAAAAGAGTTTGATCCCCCTTAATAAAGATAAACTCCGCCTAGCCGATGCCGACCACGACCGCCTCAAAAACTTACTTCAAAGGGATCTTATATCTCGACAAGAGGCGGAACGAGCAGAATTGGCCCTCCGCAGGATTGAAGAGGAGGTCGCGCGTACCGACAGCGGGCTTCGCGAGGCCGAGGTGGAGCACGCGGTGGCCGAGGCCGAGCTCGCTTCAGCCGAGGCGGAGTTGGCGCGGGCTCAAGAATCCCTGGCGGACACCAAGGTGCGCGCCCCCTTTGCCGGGGTCATATCGGAAAAAACCGTCACCTTGGGCGAACAGGTATTGCCAGGAAAAGTGCTCTTCCGTCTGGCAGAACTCAGCATGGTTAAAATACTGCTACGTGTGCCGCCGGATGACATTGAATTCATCCGCCCCGGCACCACAGCCGAGGTCACTGTCACCGTGTCACCTCACTTGTTCCAGGGTCGAGTGGCACACATCGGCCCCCGAGCGGATAACGAAACCAGGAGCTTTCCGGTGGAGGTGCTGGTTGAGAACCGTGGCCCGATACGGCTCCTCCCGGGAATGTTTGCACGGGCTAAAATACCTGTTCGCACCTATCCAAAAGCTATTCTGATCCCACGCTCCAGCGTCCTTACCGATTCCGGCAAGCCAGTGATCTTCGTGGCCGACGCGGAGCAGGGAATCGCACAGCGCAGGTCTGTCACGATCGCCCGAACCTTCGGCTCTCGCTATTTGATCACCGAGGGACTTGGGCCCGGCGATCTACTGATCGTCAGCGGCCAAGCCCTGCTCCGGGACAAGGTTGCAATCCGTGTTGTCGGCACAACGAAGATTGAATCATGAGAAGACTGGTAGAATTCTCTGTCGAGAACCGGGTATTGGTGAACTTGCTCACTCTTCTTATTCTAGGCGCTGGAGTGGTGACCTACTTCGGAATGCACCGAGAGATGTTCCCCGAGTTTTCCCGCCAGGCCGTCCAGATCGTCACCGAATACGCGGGGGCCTCTCCTGAGGAGGTGGAAAAGCTCATCACCGCGAAGATCGAGGAGGAGGTGGCGCAGGTGGATGACCTGGATGAACTCTTATCAGTGTCACAGGAGGGTCGGTCCGACATCCTCATCAAATTCCAACCGGATACCGAAATGAGTCAGGCCCTGAGTGACGTGCGAGCTGCACTGGACCTCGTCACGGAATTACCTGAAGAAGCCGAAGAACCCATGGTTAGCGAGGTCAAATCCACCTACCCCGTGATTACCCTGTCGCTGGCTGGAGACATCGAGGAGGCTGCCCTCAGGGACATGGCTAAAGATGTCAGGGACGATCTGCGCCGGATTCCCGGAGTGGCGGCCGTGCGGATCCTGGGGATTCGTGAACGGCAGATATGGGTCGAGGTGGATCCCGAACGGCTGGACCAGTATGGTTTAAGCCTGGACAACCTAAGAGCGAGCATCTCCAACCACAACCGAAATGTCCCTGGTGGAACCCTGAAGACCGCCCGGGGAGAGATACTCTTGAGGACCTTGGGTGAGGCTGAGGGGGTCCAAGACGTGGAGCGAGTCATCCTTCGAGCGAAAGAGGTCGGTCACCCATTGACCGTGGGCGATGTCGCTTCAGTACGGGAGACCTTCAAGGATGCCACAATCATGGGACGCTATAATGGCCAGCCAGCCATAAATCTGATTGTAGTTAAAGAACGCGACGGAGACGCCATCGATATCGCCGCACGCATTCGGGCCTATGTGGCGAAACTCCATGAAAGATTACCCCAGACGGTAACCATTGGTCTTTACAATGACTTCTCGGTTTTTATCCAAAACCGCCTGAACACCCTGCGATGGAGTGGCTTTATTGGATTGATTATTGTCCTAACGACCCTTTGGGTCTTCGTGCGGACCCGCATTGCCCTGCTGACCGGCCTGGGGATCCCATTCGCCATGCTCGGCGCGATCGTGGGTATGTCGGCGTATGGAATCAGCCTGAATATGGTCTCGCTCTTTAGTCTGATCCTGGTCCTCGGCCTGCTGGTGGATGATGCCGTGATCGTG
>JACZQL010000252.1 GCA_022545745.1 Deltaproteobacteria bacterium
TTCGCCACTTGCTCAAGAAGGGGCAGCAGGTCCTTCATCGCGCTGACCTTTTTCTCGTAAATCAACAGGAATACATCTTCCAGTTGGGCTTCCATGCGCTCCGCATTGGTCACGAAGTAAGGAGAAATGTAACCTCGGTCAAACTGCATCCCTTCCACAACATCGAGAGAGGTGGTCATGGACTTGGCCTCTTCGACCGTAATGACCCCATCTTTTCCCACTTTATCCATAGCCTCGGCAATCAGGTCGCCAATGGTTGAGTCGTTGTTGGCGGAAATGGACCCGATTTGGCCGATTTCTTTTTTGGATTGACAGGGTTTGCTCAGTTTTTTCAACTCTTCAGTCACCACCTCGGTGGCCTTGTCCACGCCTCGCTTGAGTTCCATGGGATTGGCTCCGGCGCTGATGTGCTTGACTCCTTCACGGAGGATTGCCTGAGCGAGAACCGTCGCAGTGGTGGTGCCATCCCCGGCGACGTCGCTGGTCTTGCTGGCAACTTCCCGAATGAGTTGGGCCCCCATATTCTCATATGGGTTTTTTAACTCGATTTCCTTAGCCACCGTTACCCCGTCCTTGGTAATCGTGGGCGCACCGAATTTCTTATCCAGAACCGCATTTCGGCCTTTTGGCCCGAGAGTGGCTTTCACGGCATCAGCTAATTGGTTAACGCCTCTCAGCATAGCCGACCTCGCCTGTTCGGCATACAAAATCTGCTTCGCCATAGTGATCCTCCCTTTATTTCTTAGTGGGCTGAGCGTTTTCGGTTTCTACTTGTCCAGCATATCCTGCTCACTTCCGAGCGTCAAGACTGGACGAAAATCCCGAGAATGTCTTCTTCCTTCAGAATAAGGCAATCCTCGTTCTCGATCTTTATTTTGGTGCCAGAATACTTATCAAACAGAACCTGGTCGCCAACTTTAAGGGTGTTGACGTCTTTCCCTGTGGCTTCAACGGTACCCCGTTGAGGCTTTTCTCTGGCAGAATCCGGCACATAGATGCCCCCTGAAGTTCGTTCCAGTTCCTCCGTATACGTGACGAAAATACGGTCGCCTAATGGCTGAAAGCCTTTGGCAGAAGTGGCATCTTTTTCCTTCTCTTTTTCCTTCTCTTTTTCCTTCGTTTGTGTGGCCATATCTAGGTTTCCTCCTTTGGTGAAATGACCGGGTTATTTCTTCATTTCGGCGGGCGTTAAGTTAAGGGGTTACCATGCCAGGGCAAGGTACCATCCTTGAAGTTTGGTTTATATAAAGTAAGTCCTTGAAGAGGAAAGTCAAGAGCCCCGCACAGGAAAAACCCAACTTCTCTACTTTTGGATTACGCCAATTGGCGTACCACTGTGGAAAATGACCCTTCTTGGGTAGGGTACAATCCAAAAAAAAGGAAGGAGCTTTAAAGCCGGTCAAAATCCTTGAGCTCTGACCTCATATATTCCCGTAAACGCTTAATGATTTTGGATTCGAGTTGCCGGGCCCGTTCCTTGGTAATAGAATATTTCTGCCCGAGCTCCTCAAGGGTAAAGGGGGTTTCAGACAGGAGCCGGTTTCGAAGGATATCCTCCTCCCGCTCATTAAGGGTTTTAGCGAATTCCCCGAGTTTTTGGCGGAACAGCAGCCGGAGTTGCCCTTCAGCCAACTGCTCATCGGCCCCTGGCGCTTGAGAGGGAAGCAGATCGAGGTAGGTCGCTTCACTTTCCTCGGCGTTAATAGGCTGGTCCAGTGAAAGTTCCCAGCTTCCCAATCGCTGGTCCATTTCCAGAACATCACGTTCCCGTACCTGAAGGCGGTCGGCCAGGAGTTTGGCGTCAGGCACGAATCCTTGCCGTGCCAGTTTCGCTTTTTCCTTTTTCAAATTGTAGAACAGTTTCCTCTGGTCTTGGGTGGTCCCGATCTTGACCAGTCGGAAGGTATTCAGGAGGTAGCGCAGGATATAGGCTCGGGCCCACCAGGCTGCATAGGCATGAAACCGTACATTTCGAGCTGGATCGAATTTTTTAATGGCCTGCATCAGCCCCACGTTGCCTTCCTGGACCAAGTCCATTTGGTCAGCCCCTGTGTGGCGATATTCAGAGGCGATAGCCAAGGAGACGCGTAGATTGGCTAAAATCAGTTTAACAGCCGCCTCCCGACTCCCTTTCACGTGATATTCATGGAAAAGTCGGAGTTCTTCCTCTTTGGTTAAGAAGGGGTAACGCCGGACTTCCGCCAGATAGCGGCTCAGAGTGGTTGTTGGAACCAGGTCGGTACTGTCGGCCTGAGAATCAGGCTCAGAGGCTCTTCCGGTCACCCTTGGGCCCAGGCTCCCTAACTCGTCCTTGTCAGGATAATTGGTCTCCGGGAGAAGATCGTCCTCTAGATCTTCAATTCCGACCTCAGTCTCATCTTCGTACGATGATGAATTCCGTTCTTTCATCGAGGAAAATCCAGTTCAAAAAATGGGGACTGGCTCCAGCACAGAAGGGGGACAGTCCCTGACCAGAACGGACTCCACCGGAGCCTGTCCCCATTTTCATCTTTAATCACGATACCGCAAACTATCTGAAATTATAAACGGATTTTATCCGAATCACAAAGAAAGAGCGCAAAACGGTCAACCTTCCTCAATGAACCTGATGTGGGTCTTCACATTGCGTGCTTGGAATTCCATCCTCTATAGTTGAGGTGAACCCGGACTTTTTGACCTAATTTTGCAGGAACAGTTGTAGCTGACCATGGTGTCAAACTGAGGGCAGTCAGGATGTTTTTGAGAGGAGGTCTGAGGGGTCTTCGAGCTGGGCATTGGCCGTCCTTGCTTGGGGCTTGGCTGCATTTTGAAGTGAGTTGTATGGTGTGGCTTCTGATCGGCGCCCTGGGTGTGGCGATCGCCGCAGAGTTTGAATTGAGCGCCACTCAGAAAGGGTTTTTGGTGGCGGTCCCATTGTTGGGCGGTGCCATGTTGAGAATTGTCGTGGGGCCTTTCGCCGACCAATTTGGCGCCAAAAATGTAGGTCTGGCCATTCTAGGGCTGGAAGTGGTAGCCCTTCTTTTAGGGTGGCTTTATGGGACCAGCTATTTTCATATGCTTGGCACAGGGTTGATATTGGGGTTTGCCGGAGCCAGTTTCGCCATTGCCTTGCCAATTGCCAGCCAGGCCTACCCTCTAGCCCACCAGGGATTAGCCATGGGAGTGGCAGGGGTGGGGAATAGTGGGATTCTGCTTGCGACTTTTTTCGCGCCGCGACTGGCTGAGGTCGTCGGGTGGCATGGTACATTTGGTCTGATGGTAGTGCCCGTCCTGGTCACTGCCCTTGCCTTTTACTATCTTGTTCCTGATAAACCTGGACTTGTGCAGGCTCAGGCCAAGATTGGTCCTTCCCAATCTTTGGGTTCCATTCTCCAACAGCCGCTCATGTACTGGCTGTGTTTTCTTTATGCGGTCACGTTTGGAGGGTTTGTGGGGCTGTCTAGCTTCCTCCCGATCTTCTTCCATGATCAATACCAGCTTGATATGGTTGCCGCCGGAACGATGACGGGATTGTGCGTATTAGCTGGGAGCCTGGCACGGCCTATTGGAGGGCATTTGGCAGATCGTTTCGGGGGAGTGTGGTTATTGCAGGCAGTATTTCCCCTGATTGCTATGGTAAGCTTTATTCTCAGCAGTTTGTTGCCACCAGGCTGGGCTTTTCCTCTCACCATAACCGTCCTATTGTTACTGGGTTTTGGCAACGGGGTCGTTTTCCAGGTCGTGGGCAGGCAGCCATTCCGCGGACCCGTCACCATCCGGTTGACCTCGAGCACAACAGGCAAGGGGCATGACGAGGTCGTCGGCAACGAGCTGGCACAGGCACTCGGGTGTGCGGTCGTCGAAGAGGAGGTCGGATGACTCATCGTAAGAATCCGGTGTCCAGGCGTGACGCGTTGAAGCGCGGCGTCATTGGCGCTGCCGGTCTCGCAGTATCCGCCAAGGCAGTTGCGGCGGCTGCAGAGCTCGCCGACCGGGCGCACGACCCAGCAACCGCCGGAACGGTCGGGGTGGTGACCCGGGATGGGTTCGACCCGATGGCGTTCCTCGAGCATTTCGACTACGGACGTGTGAGCCGGCTGCCGTCGGGTCAGACTCTCAG